>JBJTJB010000201.1:0-7872 GCA_046095245.1 Bacteroidota bacterium
GTGGCAGATTGGCGTGAACCCGATCAGGAAGGTCGTGCCTACGGTGTGATACGTGTTGCGCCGGTGCCCCTGTACAACAGTTTTTCCGATGTGTACAGGTTTGGTGAGTTGCTGGCTTCAGCGCTCTGAGGCCTCTGGATAGGACTCACACAAGGGTTTCATGTCAACGATGTTGAGGCTTTTTCGCTCTTTGCTGCGTAACAACAAGTAGTGCCCGTTTACTTTCCCCTCACCGATTAAACGAAATGAGTCGGTAATACGACTTTCGGAATCGACTATCGTAAGTCCGCCGGCACATTTCAACACGCTGAATTCATCACTTGAAAAAACGGAATAGCAGAGATCTGAAGAAGACGTGAATTTCGACTCGTTCGATGTTGCGTTCAGCAGGGCGATGCTGGGGCCTGACCCCGCAATATACCGTGTGCCAGCCGGTCTTGAATCCAGTGCTTCACACGTACTGAATCCTTTCGGACACTGGTAGATTCCTTTCGGACTGAGGTAGCCGCCTAAGGTGCCCAATGTACTGGGTGTGACCCGTACTCGTTTGGTGATGGACCGGTCGGTTAAGGAATATGTCAACTCCTCCGTTTCGGTAAGCAAAAGCAAGCTGTTATCCTGATGTACAACTTGTATCAAGCCGCTGCCCGGGATGTCTAACCCCAGGCTATCACTCATCCTGCCTGTGTGCCGGTCTAGTATGAAAAGCCCTGGTTCACATACGCGGTATGGTATTCCGTCCAAATACCCGATCCCTTTGTTCACCAGTACCAAGCTGTCGCCATAAACGGAAAGCAGACTGGCGCCGGAACGGTGTTTCCCCAAGGAGGTTGTCCATAGCACCTTCAGCGATGTATCGTAGCACACTAGTTTGTCTGCATACGCCTGATAGAAACGTTCACCTGTATTGAGCACATTCGATGTAAGTCCGCTCACCCTGACATCCATGTTGGCGGTTTCAAAGAATAGAGGACCATACGAAACACTATTGCCAAGTCCGGTTGCACCAACTCCCATGAGTGCAATGGCCAGGCTGCCAAGGACTCTACTGCCCGCTACATACCCCGTTGACTCTTTGTAGGATCCATCTATGTTCAAGTCCTTACGAACAAGGGTCAGACCGCCTGCTGAAATCAGGTGTTTCCCGTTTTCAAGAGAAATCACTTCGTTGATGCCTTCATCAAGTTGCAATTCCTGCATAGGAAAGGGTTCGATGCCCGAAATCAGATCGATCAGTGTGCCTTTTCTGGTTATGCCGAAGTTGTATTTATTGTTTACGAAGATTACGTGTCGGTCTTTGTTCTCCCAAACCAATTCGCCGCTCGAGGCCGTGTAACACCGGGTCGTTTTGGAATCCTGAACGAGTAGTTTGTTTTCGTAAACGCTAAGGTCAAAGGCCGGTGTATCCAACATCCAGCAAATACTATCGCTCAAGTGGTCATAGCAAACGATTTCGCCGGTTTTTGCCCAGTTCTGAATCGATTTGATGTATTTCCGAAGGACTAAAAAGGTATAGCGGTTACAGGCTGACGCGTGGAATGCATAAAAATCGCGGTCGGACGCGAGGTGTACGTAAGCAACCTTATGCCCCTTTTCCGACTGGATGGTGTCCCGGCTCAGGGTCAGTTTATTCGAATTAGCGCCTGCTGGGAAGTGGTAGATCCCGGAGATAAAAAGGATCAGTAGGATAAGCAGACGATTCAATCCGATGCGCATAAGGCGAAGTTCATGCAATGGGTACTGTTCCGTCCTGATTTGTGTCAGTACCAGGTGTGAATTTGCCCGGACAGCAGTTGCCGGGCCTATTCCCAACTAGCCCCGAAGGCCCTATTTTCGCCCAGCTATGTCGCAGAAAAAAGTCACCCTGATCGGCGCCGGACTGGTCGGATCCCTGTTGTCTATCTATCTGGCCCGAAGAGGCTATCAGGTGGATGTGTACGAACGTCGTCCTGATATGCGAACCAACCGCATGAGTGCAGGTCGGTCCATCAACCTGGCGCTGAGTGATCGTGGCTGGCGGGGGTTGGAGCGTATCGGCATCGCGGATGAAATTCGGAAAGTGGCATTGCCGATGGCGGGAAGAATGATGCACGGCGTCGATCGCTCCCTGGTGTATCAGCCCTATGGCAAGGAGGGGCAGGCCATTTATTCCGTATCAAGGGGTGGACTCAATTGTGTGTTGATGGATCTGGCGGAAGCAAACGGGGTTACTATCCATTACAACCACCGCTGTACCGGCATAGAGCTTGCCAATGCGGCTGCTACATTCGAGGATGCGACAAGTGGTAAGTTGTCACGGATAGAATCTGATCGGATTTTTTCCACTGACGGGGCTTTTTCCGCCGGTCGTTTGCAAATGCAACTTCAGACCGATCGGTTCAATTATTCGCAGCAATACCTCGAGCATGGTTATAAGGAATTGACCATTCCGCCTACCGAGTCCGGCGAATTCGCCATGGATCCCAATGCCTTGCACATCTGGCCCCGCGGTACGTTCATGCTGATCGCTTTGCCCAACATGGATCGCTCCTTCACCTGTACCTTGTTTTTCCCGTTTGAAGGTGAGGTCTCGTTCAAATCGCTTGATACGCCCGAAAAAATGCTGGCATTTTTCAGGACGACATTCCCCGATACGCTCGATCTCATTCCGAAACTCAGCGAAGAATATTTCAGCAATCCGACCGCATCACTCAACATTGTGCGTTGTTTCCCATGGAGCCACTCCGATAAGTTGTTGCTCTTGGGCGATGCTGCACACGCCATCGTTCCTTTCTATGGTCAGGGAATGAATTGCGGATTTGAAGACTGTGTGGTGCTCGATCAGCTGATGGAACAACACGGTGATGACTGGTCCGCAGTGTTTCGTTCCTTCGAATCCCTGCGCAAACCCGATGGTGATGCAATCGCGGAGCTGGCATTGGCCAATTTTATCGAGATGCGCGATCGTGTTGGCCAACCGGCTTTCCTTTTGCAGAAAAAGATCGAAGCCCGGTTCAGCGAACGCCATCCCGACAAGTGGATTCCCCTCTATACCATGGTCACCTTTTCGCCGGACATCCGATACAGTGAGGCCTGGCGGGAAGGTCAGCACCAGGAGTCCATCATGCAAAAAGTGATGGCATTACCCGGTATCGAATCCACGTGGGACAGCGCAGAAACAGAGCAGTTCATGCTCGGACAACTGGCCATAACGAATTAGGTCTCCGCGCCGATCAATTCAGATTGGCGAGAATCGACTTGGTTTCATCGGCAGCACGTCTGCAATGATTCCGAACCTGGAAAACCTTTGAAAGCAAACGGCTGATGCGCTCAGTCGATGACTCAGTTTCCACTTCATCGATCAGTTTCTCAGTGCTCGCCATGCCGAATTGGCGCAAGTAGTCTTTCACATGACCCAAGGCCAGTAAAATCGGAGCGATTTCGTTTTGAGCAATGGCATCATCCAGCGTTTTCATGAAAAAGGGCAGTTGTGCTAAAAATTCATTCAGCAAATTCCGGATGGCCTTTACATCCCCATCCCGATAACCTGCTAATACTTCGGGTTTTATGAGTACCAGTTCAACCCCGCGTAGTTTCTGAAGGGTCTCCTGGGGAATGGTGCCGGCAGGAGGTAAGTGGATGTTACGTGAGTCGGTATTCTCGGTTTTGGGTTTCTGATCTTGTACAACCGGGATGAAGAGTGGAACATCAGGTTCGTTCGTTGCCGGTGATATGTTTTGTGGTGCTGATGCAGGCTTGGGCCTGTTGCCGGTTGCCGTGTTGCCCGGATCAGCTTTGCTGCTCTGCTGACTCCTTACGGTTGCGGACGCAACGTTTGAGCCGGGTAAATAGGAGGGAGGGTGAGTGTTTCTGCTCTTCCGATAAAAGTAAACAGTCGTTACCGTCAGAAGTGCGGAGATCAACATCCAGAGGGTGCTTCCATTGGATGATTTACCTCCGTTTCCTGCATCACTTTGCTCTTCATCGCCCGCATTCATGGGTTGTTTCTCGAGTGCTGCAAGGCGTGACTTCAGTGAATCAATCGTGTTCTGTAGCGGAACGACTTTCAGGCTGTCGTTCAGGTTGGAAAGGAGTTCCCTTGAACGTTCGGCACCTGATCTGTCGCCAAGCGCTTCGCTCACCTGTATCTTTAGACTCAGCACCTTGGTTTGCTCTTCTAACAAGCCAAAGCGCTTTGACCAGCTCAACGCACTGTCGGTAAACGCAATAGCCGAACGCCCTTTGCGCTGGGCCAGCAGATAGGACGCAGTCCAGAAAGCCCCCCGTGTTTTTGTTGTGGCGTTGGTTTGATTCAATGCCGTGGCGTGAATACTGTCCAGTGCGAGAAACGCATTGAGCGCCCGACCGTCCTGCCAATGTGCAACGGCACGTGTCAGGGTCTCGCGCAGGAGGCTGTCGGTTCCCGATTGGCCGAATGAAGGTGCGGCGAAGAGCAGGAAAAGCAAAAACAACGGGGTCTTTTTCACAATTTTTCGATCTACCACGAAGGTAAGCCACTTTCAGGATGTGGGAGGCCCTTTTTTGCGTCGATGGCCCCGTTCGTTTTGTGTAGGTTTGCACACCGAATCCGAGCCATGTCAACTCCATCGCATACCGTGTTCCCCGTCTCCCGGATGGCCGAGCACCTTATTGGGTCAGAAATCATCAAATTGGGCAATGAAGTGAATGAGCGGATCCGCAACGGCGAGCGCATCACCAATTTCACCATAGGCGATTTTGATCCGGCCCTGTTTCCTCTGCCTGAACCCCTGCTGGAGCACATCATTTCGGCATACCGCGAGGGGCACACCAATTATCCGATGGCCAATGGAGTCCCCGAGCTGCGGGAGGCGGTTGCTGCATTTTCAAAGCGCACATACGGACTGGAGTATTCCTCCCAGGAAGTGTTGATTGCCGGTGGGGCGCGTCCGATCATTTATGGCATTTACGCCACACTCATCGATCCGGGCGATAAGGTGATTTATCCTGTTCCATCCTGGAACAACAACCACTATTGTCATCTCCTGGGCGCACAAGGTGTTCCCGTTGAATGCCAGCCCGAGGACCGATTCATGCCTGTGGCTGAGCAACTGAAACCACACCTATCGGATGCCGTGATGGTGGCCTTGTGTTCCCCGCAGAATCCTACAGGTACCGTATTCACGAAAGTTCAGCTGGAGGCCATCTGCGATCTGGTTCTTGCGGAAAACCGCAGACGTGGTCCGAATGAGAAGCCTTTGTATATCCTGTATGACCAGATCTACGGAGCGCTTTTGTATGGCGATCACAAGCACTACGATCCGGTGACGCTTCGTCCTGAACTTCGTCCCTACACGGTGTTCGTTGATGGGATCAGTAAGTCCTTTTGTGCAACCGGAGTGCGTGTCGGTTGGGCCCTGGGTCCGGCGTTTATCATGGACAAAATGAAGTCGATACTCGGACACATCGGTGCATGGTCGCCCAAAGCCGAGCAAATGGCGACTGCCCGATACCTGAATGATGTGGCCTCTTCCGATGGGTTCTTGAAGTCCTTCCGTGAACGGATGCACAAATTGCTCTCTGCCGTATACACCGGATTTGAAACCATGCGTGCCGAGGGTTTTCCGGTTCGCTGTATTGAGCCCGCCGGCGCAATCTATCTGACCGTCCTGTTCGACCTCAAAGGCAGGACCACACCCGATGGGAAACGGCTGGAACGCACCGATGAAGTGACGAGCTACATACTTGCGAATGCCGGTCTGGCCATCGTGCCTTTTTCGGCCTTCGGCGCTCCCCCTCAAAGTTCGTGGTACAGGCTCTCGCTGGGAACATGCAAGGAAGAGCAGATTCCGGAGTTATTCGATCGCCTGCGTCAAACGCTCAGTCAGTTGCGCTAATGGCGCCTCCCTTGGGCTTTTTTCGTTCTTTTGCACCCTGATTCGGGAGTCCGCTCCCTTGCGTCCATGGAAAACAATTACTGCGTAATAATGGCCGGCGGTGTCGGCAGCCGATTCTGGCCCATGAGCCGCAACGCCCGCCCCAAGCAATTCCTGGATGTTTTGGGGACAGGCAAGTCCCTCATCCGCTCTACGTTCGAACGTATGCTCGGCGTTTGTCCCGCCTCCAACATCATTGTAGTGACGCATGCCGATTATGTTTCCGAGGTCAAGGCGCATATCCCCGAACTCAACGATAACCAGATCCTGGGAGAGCCGGTTCGGAAAAACACCGCCCCTTGCCTGGCCTATGCAGCCAGCAAGATTTACAAGCGCAATCCGCAAGCCAACCTGGTGATTGCACCGAGCGATCATATCATCCTGAATGAATCTTCCTTTACGGATTCGCTCCGTACAGCACTGAATTTCACCCGCGAGCAGGATGTATTGCTTACCCTCGGCATCAAGCCAAGTCGCCCCGATACAGGATATGGATACATCCAGTTCATCGATGACAAAAAAGAGCGTCTGCACCGCATTTCCAAGGTGAAAACCTTCACGGAAAAGCCCGATGCGGAGATGGCGAAATTCTTCTTGCAGACTGGCGAGTTCCTGTGGAATTCAGGCATTTTCATCTGGAGTGCAGCTTCGATCCTTTCCGCTTTTGAAGAGCATCTGCCCGAGATGTCAGCCATTTTCAGGGAAGGCGATTCGGTGTACGATACGGATGGGGAGCAGGAGTTCATCCGTACTGCCTACGAGCAGTGCGCAAACGTCTCCATCGATTACGGGGTGATGGAAAAGGCCCGTAACGTGTATGTGATGGGTGCTGATTTCGGATGGAGTGATCTGGGTACCTGGGGTTCGTTGTATGAACACACCTCCCATGACGCTGCCGGTAACGCTGTGATCGGTAAGCAGGTGATGCTTTATGATTCGCGCAACTGCATCATCAACATGCCCAAGGACAAACTCGTGGTTTTGCAGGGGCTCGACGATTACATCGTTGTCGAATCGGATAACATCCTGCTTGTTTGCCGCAAAGGTGATGAGCAGCAGATCCGACAGTTTGTGAACGATGTCCGTTTAGGGAAGGGCGAACGCTTCGTCTGATCCGCTCAGTCCTGATTAAGCTTCCGGTAACTGCTGAAAAAGCTCTTGATTTTCATGGTCAGTACACCGAAAATCGCTTCGCCGAATATGCTTCCGCTCATTTTGCTCTGACCTTCGCTACGGTCGGTGAAGATGATGGGGACTTCCCGCAGCACAAAACCGAGTTTCCAGGTGGCGAATTTCATCTCGATCTGGAAGGCATAGCCCGTAAAACGGATCCGGTCGAAGTCGATGGTTTCCAATACACGCCTGCGATAACACTTGAACCCGGCAGTCGTATCCCGAACCGGCATGCGGGTCACAATCCGGACGTACATGGAGGCGAAATAGGACATCATGACCCTGCCCATCGGCCAGTTTACCACATTTACGCCGGTGATATAACGTGATCCGATACCGAGGTCGGCGCCCTCCTCGTGGCATGCTTTGTATAGCCTGACCAGGTCAGTCGGGTTGTGCGAAAAATCAGCATCCATTTCGAATATGTAACCGTAGCTCCGGGCAAGCGCCCAGCGGAAACCATGGATGTATGCTGTGCCGAGGCCGAGTTTCCCTGCCCGTTGCTCCAGATGTAGCCGGCCCGAAAATTCCTGCTGCAGGCCTTTTACGATGTCGGCTGTACCGTCGCGGGAGTTGTCATCGATTACAAGCAAGTGAAATGGATGCGGGAGCTGCATCACCGCCCGGACCATCTTTCCGATGTTCTCTTTCTCGTTGTAGGTAGGTATGATGACGAGCGCGTCCGACACGGGCTGTGGTGTTGAATGCTTAAAGTTCGGAAAAGGAATTTAAAACCACAACGTCCGGATTTACCACTTCAGCAGCCAGGAGAATACCAACGGAGCGACAATACTGGCGTCCGATT
>JBJTJB010000202.1:0-11750 GCA_046095245.1 Bacteroidota bacterium
TGCCGGAGGTGATTCCTGGTTTGGTACGGCCACCACCGTTTTAGCAAAAGGAGGAGCTGCCGGTATCAGTGGAAATAAATCCAATGGGTCAGGGGGTACGTATGCCGCATCGCCTGCCGGAAACATCGGAGATCAGATCTATTTGGGGGGTGCTGGTGGCAACTCAGGAACAAGCGGTTCAGGCGGTGGAGGCGGTGGCGCCGGATCGAGTGCTGTCGGAAAGGCGGCGGCGAACAACACAGCCGGAGGAACTACTGCCACAAACGGAGGTGCCGGTGGAGCCGGGGTGACCACTACTTCAAATGGAAACCCGGGTTCTAGTGCCGCATCCAATTTTGGCGGAGGTGGATCAGGTGCCGTTACTACAGCAAATGGAGGCTCGCAAACCGGTGGGGCAGGTCGGCAAGGACTTGTCATAGTCAGTTGGTCAAGTTGCCAAACGTATGCGCTCTCTTCATTATCAAGCAACACGGTTTGCGGAACAGGAAATGGAGCCACCGTGAACCTGAGCGGAACTGCCGCCAACCTTCCAATCGGCATCTACACGGTAACTTATAACCTCACCGGTGCAAACACAACCACCGCCGCAACCGCCTCCATGACCGTAACAAGTGCAGGTAGCGGCAGCTTTACCTCCGCTGCGTTGAATACGGCTGGATCAACAACTATAACCATCACGCAGTTGCAATCGGGGGGCGCCAACGGATGCACCAGTAACATAAGTTCAAATAATGTGACAACCTTCACTGTTGGCGCTATACCTACGGCCTCCATTAACGGAACCACGACCGGCTGTGGCAGCGTTACATTAACAGCCAGTGGCGGTACGACCTATTTATGGAATGGAGGAAGTACGAACACAAGCGCGACCAACACATTCACTACCAGCGGAACCTATACCGTCACAATTACCTCGTCTGCAGGATGCACGGCAACCGCTTCACAAAATGTGACAGTGAATACAATTCCCACAGCAACCGTTTCCGGTGCGACTACCGCCTGCGGAAGTGTGACTCTTACCGCGAGCGGAGGTAACACCTATTCCTGGAGTGGCGGAAGTGCCACCACAAGTGCAGTGAATACCTTCACTGCCAGCGGGACATATACTGTAACAGTAACATCGGCCTCAGGGTGTACAGATACAGAAACATCCAACATAACGGTCGATGCAGCACCAACAACCAGCATCAGTGGAGCTACTACGGGCTGCGGATCGGTTACGCTCACAGCTTCCGGTTCAGGCACCTTTCTGTGGAATGGAGGCAACTCCGCTACCAATGCAACAAACACCTTTGGTGTTAGTGGTAACTATCAGGTAGTTGTTACTACTGAAAACGGATGTACAGCTTCCGCCTCCCAACTGGTGACAATTAGCCCCGGACCATCGGTAGTAAATGCAGGAAGTGATGTGGCAATCTGCTCAGGGGAAAGCACAGTCCTTAACGGATCATCAGTAGGTGCACTCTTGTGCAACGATAGTACGACCTATTCCGCCTCACCCGGAATCGCTATCCCCGACAATAACCTGACGGGAATCACCTCAATCATCAATGTACCGGTAAGTTGTGGTTCGGCCGGAGAAATCGTATCCGTTACACTAAGTGTCAGCCACACTTACACCGCCGATTTGGATATCTATCTCAAGAGTCCTGCCGGAGATTCTATCGCGTTGGTGCTGGATCAGGGAGGGGCGGGTGATGGATTTAATGGTGCCGTTTTTCGAACCAATGGTGCAGCACTCAGTACGATTCCGACCAATGCAGCAGCAACCGGTTCCTATATACCTCAGCAGGCCTTTGCCAATCTGGGATCTTCCAGTACCATCGGAAACTGGACACTTCGTATAGTCGATGACGCAGCCCAAGATCAAGGGACATTGACATCCTGGTCGATTGAAGTAAAAACCAACGCCTCGTCGAATTCTCCGGTCACCTACAGCTGGTCGCCAGCCACAGGCCTGAATGCGACCAACATCGCTGGCCCCACAGCTACACCATCCGCCACTACAACCTATACATTAACGGCAACTTCGGCCGGCTGTTCAGTGACCGATCAGGTTGTAGTTACTGTCAACGAAAAACCAAGCGCTCCGGCAGCGGGAAACGCTTCCCGATGTGGTTCGGGGGTCGTGACCATTTCGGCCACACCCAGCCCGGGTGAAACAATCGATTGGTATGCCGGAGCAACCGGAGGAAGCACATTGTCATCGGGAAGTACAACGTATACCAACCCGAGCATCTCCTTCACTACGGTTTACTACGCTGAGGCCATAAATATTTCAACAGGTTGTGTTTCAGAAACAAGAACGGCCGTATCTGCTATAGTCAACTCAGTACCCATCGCTTCAATCAGCAACCACACCGGACTTGCACTGAGCTGCGCCATTCCCTCCACCACGCTGACTGCAAGCGGAGGAGCCTCCTATTTGTGGAACGCGGGCGCTACCACGGCAGGAATCGATGTCACTACAGCTGGTACGTTTACAGTGACTGTGACAGGCAGTAACGGATGTACCGCAACGACCAGTGCAAGCGCCTCATTAAACAATTCACCTCCAACTGCAGGTATTACAAACAACACCGGTAGTAGCGAACTGACCTGCAGTCGCACTTCGATCTCCTTGACTGCATCAGGCGGTGGCGCATACTCCTGGGACAGCAGCCTGGGAAGCAGCGAAACAATTTCGATCAGCAACCCTGGAACTTACTCGGTCACAGTCACATCAGGAAACGGTTGTACCGATACCGAAACAATTGAAATCACACAGAACATCTCTGCACCCATCGCTTCAATCAGCAACAACAACGGACTTGCACTCAACTGCATTGTAACCTCCACCACATTGACTGCAAACGGAGGAACCTCCTATTTGTGGAATGCGGGCGCTACCACGGCTGGAATCAATGTCACTACAGCTGGTACGTTTACAGTGACTGTGACAGGCAGTAACGGATGTACCGCAACGACGACAGAGTCAACTACCCTGGACAATAAAATCCCTACTGTGGAAATCCAAAATAATACAGGCACCACTCAGTTGACCTGCAATGTACCATCAATCACCCTCACTGCTACTGGTGGAACGAGCTATTTCTGGAGTACAGGCTCAACTAATTCAACACTGACAATTTCTAATCAGGGTATATATACCGTGATTGTTACTGGACTAAACGGATGTACAGCCAGCGAAAGTATAAACCTAAGCAGCAACCTCACTGCGCCTGCGGCAACCATCATCCCTGCCGGTTCCACCACTATTTGTGCGGGATCCGCAGTGGGATTACAAGCTTCTTCAGGTTCGTCCTACCTCTGGAGCAGTGGAGCGCAAACACAAACCATTCAGGTAGCTGGTGGAACGTATACGGTAACCATTACAGGAAGTAACGGTTGTACAGCAGTTTCATCTTCCACCACAGTAACCGAAGAGACCCAGATCCAAGCCAATGCCGGAACCGACCTGATTGACTGTGATGGCACCTTCAACCTCAGTGCGAATAGTCCTGGCAACTTGAACTCGAACTGGTCGGTAGTCAGCGGAATCGCCAACATAAGCGACCCTGCCTCCCCAAACAGCACCGTAATATTGAATAGCCCGGGTAGTGCTGTGCTTCGTTGGACCATCAGTTCAGCAGCATGCGGAACAACATCTTCCGATGAAGTCATGCTCAACCTGCCGAACTCCCAGATCCAAGGGAGCATCAGCGGAACTGCTTCCCAATGCATCAGTGCCAATGCAGGATCTACGCAATTCAGTTTCATCAACAGCGTCAATTCAGAGTCCTATTACTGGACGGTTCCTGCAGGTATGAATATCGTTTCCGGAGAAGGTAGCAATCAAATTACAGTTGATTGGCCGGCCGGAGCCGCCAGCAGGCGTATCAGTGGTGAGGTTTGCGTTACCGTTTCCAATGTATGCTCAACAGCAACTCCGGCCTGTTTGAACATCGACTACCAAAGCTTAGCACCCTCCTCACCAGGCAGCATCAGCGGAACGGCCAAGTTGTGTCCAGGCAACACGCAGACCTTCAGTATCGGAACGGTTAACCGGGCTCAACATTACGAATGGGTGTTACCCACAGGACTTAGTACAAATAGCGGAAGCGGAACGAATGTAATTGAGGTTACAGCAAGTGCCGGCTATCTCGGTGGAACCATCTCAGTACGTGCCACAAATGCCTGCGGTAGTGGTAATTACCGGAATAAGTCGCTCGGACTCAATATGCCCCTTACTCCCGGAGTTATCAGCGGACCAGTCAACGGTCTTTGCGCCCTTAACAGTGTATCCTACAGCACCAATGGAACCGCATCGGCAACAAAATACCAATGGACAATCCCGATAGGTGCTTCCATCAGCGGAGCGGACAGCGGTTCGACAATCGTTGTCAATTATGGAATCTCCTCAGGAAGCATCACCGTTCGCGGGGTAAACACCTGTGGAATTGGCAATGCGCGAAGTGTCAGTGTAAGCGTATTGCCAGCACGTCCTGGAAGCCTTGTGGGTAGCACTGCACCATGTACCGGACAAACATACCAATATGGAACCGCCAGTATCCCAAGTGCAACATCATACAACTGGTCTGTGCCCAGCGGTGCGATTATCAGCAGTGGTCAGGCACCATACCCAAAAGAAATCCAAGTAGCCTATGGTTCGCTGACAGCCAGCAACCAATTGATGACAGTTTCTGCCAGCAATGCCTGTGGTACAGGTTCGATACGTACACTAAGTGGCATCAACATTAGTTCGTGCGGATTGCGCGAAGCAGCCGAACTTTCTGAAATCAAAACATGGGTTTACCCGACCCCGACAGCGGGGCAGTTCCATTTGGCCCTTGAGGCCCTTCATGAGGAGCAACTGGACATCACTCTGTGTAACCTGTTCGGGCAGGTAATCCATCGCGAACTCCGCAGTGTGCTTCCTGGTGCACAACTCATCACATACGACCTACACGGACAAAAGAGCGGGATTTATCTCCTCAAGATACGTTCGGGCAGTGCGGTCCAGACCCTTCGCGTATTGCTTCAGCCGTAGCACACGGTAATTGAAAAGCTTCGTAACCCCTGTGAAAACACACCGTACGATAAGTAGATATAAATAACAACAAAAACCACGAGACTACAGCTCGCCGCTTTTCATAAAAAAAGGGAGCCTTAGCTCCCTTGGTAAAGATTGATCGGATCGTATTATCCGTTGAGTGCTTCAGCGCCGGCAACGATCTCGAGGATTTCGTTGGTGATGGCAGCCTGACGTGCTTTGTTATAAGACAGGCGCAACTCCTTGAGCAGTTCACCGGCATTATCGGTGGCCTTGTTCATCGCCGTCATACGTGCGCCATGCTCGGAGGCATGTGAATCAAGTACCGCTTTGTACAACTGGGTCTTGATCGATTTCGGGATCAGCTCCAGCACGATTTCCTCCTTGGACGGCTCGAAGATGTAGTCGTTTTTCATCTTACCCTCCGATTTGGCGGGAGGCTGGATGGGCAACAACTGCTCTGTGGTAACAATCTGTACGGCAGCGTTCTTGAACTGATTGTATACAACTACAACCTGATCGTATTTCGCTTCGGAAAAGTCCGACATGATCCCTTCGGCAATCGACGACACACGGTCGAAGCTGAGGTCGGCGAAAATGGCGTTGTGGTTGCCGCCGTATACATTCTTGTTCTTGGAGTAGAAGTCAGAACCCTTTTTACCGATACACAGCACTTTCACGCCCCCGGCTTTCACCTGTGCGGCATACTGCTCGTTCAGTAGGCGGTTCACCGTACGGATGATGTTGGAGTTAAACGCTCCTGCAAGACCACGGTTGGAACTCACTGCAACAATCAGCACCTTGTTCACCGGACGCACCTTGGCGAATTGTCCTCCATCACTTTCTTCCAGTGTGGCAGACAGGTTCTCGAGAATATCGCGCAGCTTGTTGGCATAAGGACGCAACTGCTGGATGGCATTCTGGGCACGGCGCAACTTGGCCGCACTCACCATCTTCATCGCCTTGGTGATCTGCTGGGTGCTATTGACCGATGCGATGCGAAGTCGGACCTCCTTGAGATTTGGCATGGGGAATCAGGGATTCAGGTTCGTTCAGGCTGCAAACTTCTTGGCGAGGTCTTTTGCTACTTTCTCCAGCTCGGCCGTGATCTCATCGTTGATGACACCCTTGGCAAGCTGATCGAGTACGTTCTTATGCTGGGCACGCAGGATGTTGAGGAAATCGGCCTCGAAATCCTTCACCTTTCTGACCGGTACGGATTGCAACAAGCCCTTGGTTCCACAATAGATGATGGCGACTTGCTCTTCCACACGGAAAGGCGCGTATTGACCCTGCTTCAGGATTTCCACGTTGCGTGAACCCTTGTCGAGTACCGCCTTGGTGGCAGCATCCAGGTCGGAACCGAACTTGGCAAACGCTTCAAGTTCGCGGTACTGTGCCTGATCCAGCTTGAGTGTACCAGCCACTTTCTTCATCGACTTGATTTGCGCATTACCACCCACGCGCGATACCGAAATACCGACGTTGATGGCGGGGCGTACACCGGAGTTGAAGAGGTTGGCCTCAAGGAAAATCTGTCCGTCGGTGATGGAGATCACGTTGGTAGGGATGTATGCAGATACGTCGCCGGCCTGGGTCTCGATGATGGGAAGTGCGGTCAGCGATCCTCCACCTTTCACCTTGCTCTTCAGTGATTCGGGCAAGTCGTTCATTTGTCCGGCGATGCTGTCGGACTTGATCACCTTGGCCGCACGCTCGAGCAGACGGCTGTGCAGGTAGAATACGTCACCCGGATAGGCTTCACGGCCGGGAGGACGGCGCAACAGAAGCGACACCTCGCGGTAAGCAACAGCCTGTTTGGACAAGTCATCGTACACAACCAGTGCAGGGCGACCTGTATCGCGGAAAAACTCACCGATTGCAGCACCGGCCATAGGAGCGTAGAACTGCATCGGAGCAGATTCGGAAGCGGTTGCGGCAACAACCACGGGGTATGGCATCGCACCGCGCTCTTCCAGGGTCTTCACCACGTTGGCCAACGTTGATCCTTTCTGACCAACTGCAACATAGATGCAGAACACAGGCTCTCCGCGATCGTAGAATTCACGCTGGTTGATGATGGTATCGATAGCTACCGCCGTTTTACCGGTCTGGCGATCACCGATGATCAATTCGCGCTGTCCGCGACCGATGGGAATCATCGCATCGATAGCCTTGATACCGGTTTGGAGCGGCTCGTTTACCGGCTGACGGAAGATTACACCGGGAGCCTTGCGCTCCAGGGGCATTTCAAACAACTCGCCGCCGAGAGGACCCTTTCCGTCAATCGGATTTCCGAGGGTATCCACTACGCGACCCAGCATGCTTTCGCCCACGCGGATCGAAGCGATCTTACCGGTACGCTTCACCGTATCGCCTTCTTTGATGTCGTTGGATGAACCGAGCGTTACCGCACCGATGTTATCCTCTTCAAGGTTCAGTACGATGCCCTTGAGTCCGTTTTCGAACTCGATGAGCTCACCTGACTGCACTTTGGTGAGTCCGTAAATACGGGCGATACCATCGCCCACCTGGAGAACGGTTCCAACCTCTTCCAATTCGGTGGCGGATTTGAAACCTGCCAGTTGCTGTCGGAGGATGGCGGACACTTCGTCCGGTCTTACATCTACCATGGGTATTGTGTGTTTATGTTGTGTTTCGTGTTAAAGCGCAACCCCGGAAGCGGCTGCACGGAATTGATCTGTATCAGTATTCTTTGACGTAAAGGTTGTCGTCGAATTCGTTGCGGAGCTGGCGCAGCTTACGGCTTACACTGGTATCGTATTGCTGATCACCAACGCGCAGTACGAAACCGCCGATCAGGGAAGGATCCACTTCCTCTACCAGTTCGGCTTTATCGCCGCGTGAGGCGCGAACCATACCCAAAATGGTATTGCGTGTCGCATCATCGAGTTTCACTGCAGTAGCTACATGAGCCGTCACAATGCCTTTCATGGCCTTGTACAATTTCACGTACTCGGCAGCGATCCCTTCCAGGTGCCCTTCACGGCCTTTGCGGATGATGATATCCAGGAAAGCCATGCTCACTGCATCCATCTGCTTGCCGAAAAGCGCCTTCACAACGGCTTCCTTCTTGTCGCCCTGAACGATGGGGTTACGCAACAGGAGGCTCAACTCACGGCTGGCTGCACAGGTGGCGCTGACCAGTTCCATGTCGTTGAAGACACGATCGGTCAGGTTGCGTTCCTGCGCAAGTCCGAGAAGGGACTTGGCGTATCGGCGGGCTACTTTTGACTCAAGCATTGTGGTGTGGTATTACCGGATCAGCCGTAGGCTCAGTTCATTTTAACGTCTTTGAGGAGCTCCTGTACCAGGGCCTTCTGCTTTTCATCGCTGCTCAGTTGCTGGCGCATCACCTTTTCGGCGATTTCGATCGAGAGGGTTGCCACCTGGTTCTTCAACTCGGTGATGGCAGCCATTTTCTCATTCTGGATCGTTTCGCGCGCAATGGTGATCATGCGGTCGCCTTCGGTCTGCGCCTTGCTGCGCGCCTCGTTGACAATCATGTCCTTGGTCTCGCGAGCCTGCTTCAGGATGAGGTCGCGCTCGTTGCGGGCTTCGAGCAGTATGCGCTCGTTTTCAGCCTTCATGTTGGCCACCTCGTCCTTCGCTTTCTGCGCAGCATTCAGCGCCTCTTCGATAGACGTCTCACGCTCCTTCAGGGATGTGAGGATCGGCCCCCAGGCGAATTTGCGCATGAGGAATACGACAATCAGGAAAGAAACGGTCATCCAGAAGACGAGACCGAAATCGGGTTTTACGAGTTCCATGCGTGTTCGGAATTTCGTGGGCTGTAGCCCTTATGGTTGAGTGTTGTGTTCTGATAAAACCGGCACTCGGCCAAGCGCCGCTCTACCGGTTTTGGATGTTGCCGCGCCTTACTTGGTAAGGATTGCGAGCAGGCCGATTACCATCGCGAAGAAGGCTGCACCTTCCACGAGAGCGGCGGCCAGGATCATGTTTCCGCGGATATCGCCGGAAGCCTCAGGCTGACGTGCGATGGATTCGAGGGCAGATCCGCCGATGCGACCAATGCCGATTCCGGCACCGATTGCGGCAAGACCAGCACCTACTGCGGCAAGACCGTAGCCCATGCCGATGTTTTCGGCAGCGGCCTGGAGAATGATGTTTGCTAACATGGTGTTGATATTAAGGGTGAATAATGAACTGGGTTATGGCAAGGGGATCAATGGTGGTGCTCCTCCACAGCGGCACCGATATACACCGCGCTAAGCATAGTGAATACGTAGGCCTGCAGGAAAGCGACAAGTAATTCGAGGGTGGTCATGAAGACCGTGAAGAGCAGGGAGAGCGGCGATACCGCAAGTCCGACTCCGAGTCCGTTCTCGCCGAAAATGAAGATGAGGCAGAAGAAGGAAAGGGCGATGATGTGTCCGGCCGTGATGTTGGCGAACAGTCGGATCATCAATACGAAGGGGCGAAGGAATACACCCAGGATTTCGATGGGTGTGAGCAGAAGCAGGATCAGCTTGGGAACTCCAGGCATCATGAATACGTGTTCCCAATAGTTCTTGTTGGCACTGAACGTGACCACGGCAAAGGTGAACAGGGCCAGGGTCATGGAAATGCTGATGTTTCCGGTGAGGTTGTCAACACCAGGAAAAACCGGAACAAGACCCAACAGGTTGGCGATCCAGATGAAGAAGAACACCGTGAGCAGGTAGGGCAGGTAGCGTTCGTATTTGTGGCCGATGCTGGGCTTGATGACCTCATCGCGCATGAACATGATGATCGGTTCGATGGCGTTCTGAAGCCCGGTGGGAGCCATGCCTTTGCGGGTATGGGTGTAGGCTTTCGCAACGCGGGTGAAGATGAGCATCAACAGGATCAGCACCACGAACAGGGTGGCTACATTCTTGGTGATACTGATGTCGGTAATGCCGACCGTTAGTGCCTCATTCACAGTGGCAGCGTGAGCATCAACCACCTCGGTCTGATCAACGGCCACCACTTTGCCCTCGTGCAGCATGTATCCGCCCCAGGTCTTGTGTCCGTGGTCGAAGCGTGCACTGCTGAAAACACTCAATCCACGTTCGGAATGGTAGAGGATGACAGGAAGCGGAAGTTCGGTGTGTCCCCACAAGTGCCATCCGTGCGCATCGGCCACGTGTTCCATGATGACCTTGCCGGCATTCAGTTTCTCAGGGGCGTGGTTCCCTTCGGCGTGCGGTTCAGCAGGATGAGCGGCGTGGTCTTCTACATTGTGCTGTTCGGCACCATGTGCTACTGCCGTATGGTCGGCCTGTGGATTGTTTTCGGCACGGTTAACCGAAAAAACCAGGCTGAAAGCCAGGAAGGTGCCGATTGAAAGTATGATTAATCGCTTGTTTTTCAACATGATACGCCCTCAAACGGGGATTTGAGGTCGCAAAGGTAGGTAAATCAGCTCAAGCTGAAAAACGGAGAGGATAAACAGTGCGGAAAATCACAAAATAAGAAAGGGGCCTGCAAAGACCCCTTTCACCTAACCTAACCAATCAACAAACCAATCTTATTGATGGTAACCCTATGCAGTTGACTGCGGGACAAAGTTGCGAAGCGGAGGATGAACGGCGTATGAAGATGGTTATGAACAATTGACCCTAAATAACATAGGCTTAACAGGGCCGATTTCCCTTGCTCCGGCTCGGGGCTAGCACTTAGGTTTGCAATCAGACCATGATGTTGAGTGTGGAAGAAATCCCCGTAGGCCAGACCATTGATATGCAAGGCAATGGATGGCCGCATCGCGCCAGGACCGCCGGCGAGCGCGAACAGAGCCGCCGTTCGGAAGGGACCCGACAGTTCTCCAACCTGGAGTTGGCCCGCGAACGGGCGGCCTTCATCCGTTGGAAAGCGATCGAGAACCTGGATACCTATCTGATTGAGTTCGAAGCGAATTTTATCAAATCGGGAGGGAAGGTCTTGTGGGCTCAAGACATGAGCGATGCCCTCGAAGCTGTTCTTGGCATCCTGCACCAAAACGGTGGCGGACCAGTCATCAAAGCGAAAACAAACACGGCCCAGGAGATCGGGCTTGTTTCCTACCTCGAATCGGAGGGGGTGCCGGTTCAGGAAACCGATGCCGGCGATTTCATTGTACAAACGGCCGGCGAGCAGGCCAGCCACATGATTTTACCTGCCCTGCACCGCGATGCTGCGCAGATTGCACACATGCTTTCCGAAAAGAAGGGATGGCCCGAATCGGCCGGACCCGAGGAGCTCGTGAAGTTGATCCGCAGCGAATTGCGCGAGGCTTTCCTCCGGGCCGAAACCGGTATCACCGGGTGCAATTTCCTGGTTGCCGACCCCGGAGCGGTGGTAATCATGGAAAACGAAGGCAATGCCCAACTCACCGCATCCCTTCCCAAGCGGCACATCGTGTTGGCGGGAATCGATAAGGTGCTGCCATCGCTACAGGACCTGGGTTTGTTTCTGCCCCTGCTGAGCAGTTATGGTACCGGTCAGCGCATAACCGCCTACAACTCCATCATCAGCGGGCCGCGCCAGGCCGATGAGCAGGACGGACCCGAGGAACTTTACGTGATACTGATCGACAACGGACGAAGCGATGTGCTGGCGCATGAAAAGCAACGCCAGGCCATGGGCTGTATCCGGTGCGGAGCCTGTCAAACCGCTTGTCCGGTGTACCGAACTGTGGGTGCTGCCGAATTCCCCTCGCCGGTTGCCGCCGTAA
>JBJTJB010000203.1:0-6469 GCA_046095245.1 Bacteroidota bacterium
ACACCGAACGGATCAGGCCTTTGACAGCTCAGCGTACTGCTGGAAAAAATATGGAATGGTTTCGATGCCTTTCAGAAAATTGAATACACCATAGTGTTCGTTGGGGCTATGAATCAAGTCGCTGTCCAGACCGAAACCCATCAACACACTTTTCAAGCCCAGTTCCTTTTCAAAGAGGGCAACTATCGGAATACTTCCACCGCCGCGTGTCGGGATCGGTTTTTTCCCAAACGTCTTTTCCATGGCCATGCTGGCTGCTTTGAATGCAACCGAATCCGTTGGTGTCACAACAGGCTCTCCGCCGTGATGCGGAGTCACTTTCACCTTCACACCTTTGGGAGCCATGCGCTCAAAGTGCTCAGCAAATAGTCGAGTAATGGTCGTCGAATCCTGGTTGGGAACCAATCGCATAGAACATTTTGCATAGGCCTTTGAGGGCAGTACCGTTTTAGCTCCCTCGCCGGTGTAACCGCCCCAAATACCATTCATCTCAAACGTTGGCCGAATACCAGTACGCTCCAGGGTGGTGTATCCCTTCTCGCCATGCACATCATCTACTTCCAAATCACGCTTGTACTCGTCAAGGCTGAACGGCGCCTTGTTGAGCTCTGCACGATCTTCCGGTCTTAGCTCTAGCACATCATCGTAAAATCCGGTGATGGTGATGTGGTTGTTTTCATCCTTCATCTTCGCGATCATCTCACACAGGATGCTGATCGGATTGGCGACAGCTCCGCCATAAACTCCACTGTGCAGGTCACGGTTAGGACCCGTCACTTCTACTTCCACATATGATAGACCTCGCAATCCCACATCAATACTGGGAATATCATTTGCGATAATGGATGTATCCGAAATCAGAATCACATCGCCTTTCAATCGCGCCTTGTTGGCTCGGATCCAATCACCCAGGTGAGATGAACCGACTTCCTCCTCGCCCTCAATCATGAACTTCACGTTGCAGGGCAACAGGTTGTTCCGCATCATGAATTCAAACGCCTTCACATGCATGAAGACCTGACCTTTATCGTCGCAGGCTCCGCGGGCTACAATCAATCCATCCTTGATCACCGGGTCAAAAGGTGGCGAATCCCACAACTCGAGGGGATCAGCAGGCTGAACATCGTAATGACCATATACCAATACTGTAGGCAAACTGGCATCGATGATCTTCTCCCCGTAAACAATCGGGTGCCCGGGAGTAGGACAGATTTCGACTTGATCGGCTCCGGCAGCTACCAGACTATCGCGAACAAAAACCGCTGTTCTCGCTACATCATCCTTGTACCGTGAGTCGGCACTTACGGATGGTATGCGTAAAAAATCGCACAGCTCGGAGAGAAAACGATCCTTGTGCTCGTGTATGTAGGCTTGAATTTGATCCATAATGAGGTGATTTTAGCTGTGCAAAGGTAGCGCTTCAAACCGCCCGCCAACATCGGATTTCTGCATCTCGCTTGTTGATAATTCCGCTACAGTCCATACGAATCGGGCCGATGCCCCCGTTCCATCAATGTATTTTTGAACTGAGTGCACCACGACGAGTCATGAAAAAAAAGATCTTTAAACTGCTGGTTTACAGCATCATAACCCTACCTTTCGTAGCGAATGCGCAATTAACCGATGCTTTTACGGAGGGCGACAGGCCTTACAAAGACGCATGGGAGCTTTACCAGAAAGAAAAATTCGGAGCGGCACGAAGGGGATTCGAAGCGTATTTGGCCACCGGAAAAGGCGCGGAGAATTTCAAGACAAATGCAGCCTTTTATCGTGCTGTATGTGCATTCGAATTGTTCCACCCCGATGCTGAAATCCTGCTGGAGGAATTCACACTCCGACACCCCGAGAGCACCAAGGCGCCATTGGCCTGGTTTTACCTTGGGCGTCACCATTACCGGAACAAGCGATACACCAAGGCACTCCCCGCGCTTGAAAAAGCCGACATCTACTACCTGTCGGGCGATGAAGCACCCGAATATTATTTCAAACTCGGGTACTGCCAGTTCAACAAAGGCGATAACGAAAAGGCCTTGAAGAATTTCAAGGAGATCAGCGGGGTTGAATCAAAATACCAAACAGCAGCCATTTACTATTCGGGCCACATTGCGTATTCATCCGGAAATTACAAAACTGCACTTGACCTTTTCTCCCGTCTTGACTCTTCGGCCACATTCGGACCGCTTGTGCCCTATTACATCACACAGATGCATTTCGACCAGGGCAAGTACAAGGATGCAATTGCTTATGCGGTACCCGTTTTGAAAGAAAAAAGTCCACAGAACAACGTGGAAATCATGCGCATTGTAGCCGAGTCGTATTACCGGACCGGCGACTACCGAAATGCACTGGTCTATTTCGACGGATTCAGACAAGGCACACCATACCTGAGTCGCGATGACCAATACAGCATCGCATTTTGTGAATATAAATCCGGTAATCCGAAAAACGCCATCGCTTATTTTGAAAAAGTGATGGGGCCACAAGATTCCCTGGAGCAGAATGCCTGGTACCATCTTGGCGACTGCTATCTGCGCACCGATGACAAGAAAGCAGCACGCAACGCCTTTCAACTTGCATCAAAACTGGAACACAGTCCGACAATACGCGAAAAATCCCTGTTCAACTTCGCTAAACTCAGCTACGAATTGAAATTACCTGGGGCCCTTACAGCCTTCAGGGAATTACTCGAGAAGTATCCGAATTCAGCCCTTACGGACGAATCGAATGAATTACTGGCCGAATTGTACCTGAGCACCCGAAACTACAAGGATGCATTTGCAGCACTCGACAAAATAAAAAACAACTCCACACGAAGCCTGGGTGCCTATCAAAAGGTGGCTTACTACAGAGGAATCGAACTGTTCAACGATGGGTCATACGATAAATCGGTGGGCATGTTCGAAAAAGCGATTGTGAACGATGTGGATCCAATGTTGAAGGCGCGCGCCATCTACTGGAAAGCTGAGGTTTTATACCGCCAGGAAAAATTCGAATTGGCAACGAAGCAATACAGAAGCTTCATTTTCAATCCGGGATCTGTCAACACCGATTTGTATCAGCCTGGGCACTACAATCTCGGGTACTGCTACTTCAAGCTTGGGAACTACAGTGAAGCCCAATCGTGGTTCCGGAAATTCATCAATGCAAAGCCGGAACAAGATGCTGCCATGCGAAACGACGCCTTGCTGCGTACTGCTGACTGCCAGTATGCCTTGCGCGATTTCGGAAATGCCATGCGTTATTACGAAGAAGCCATTTCCAATAAGGCCAATTCATCCGACTACGCCTTGTTCCAGAAAGGCATGATTCAGGGATTGCAGGGAGAACACCAATCCAAGTCGTCAACACTTACGAGCCTTATCAGTGGATATCCGAAATCGAAATTCAGAGGGGACGCCCTCTTTGAACGCGGACGAGCCAGAATGACCCTGGCCGACAACGACAAGGCCCGACAGGATTTCAATGCCCTGCTGCGCGAGTATCCGAATCATGCATATGCACGCAAAGCGAAGCTGAGCAACGGCCTGATGTATTACAACGACAAGCAGGATGATGAAGCCTTACGGGAATTCAAGCAACTCATCGGGCAATATCCGGGTACACCGGAAGCCACCGAAGCTTTGGCCGCAGTAAAAAACATCTACATTGGGAACGGGAAACCCAATGACTACTTTGACTTCGTGCGCGGAATTCCAAATGCTCAGGTGAGTGTGGGGGCACAGGACTCCATCACGTATGAGGCCGCCGAACAGCGCTACCTGAAAGGTGACCTGGCCAACGCAGGGAGTGATTTTTCCAATTACCTGAAGCAATTTCCACAGGGAGCGTATAAACTGAACGCGACCTTTTACCGTGCAGAATGCCTGTATAAGAGCAGTTCATATGCAGATGCACTGACTGGTTACGAAGAGATCGTTGCAGCACCCGCCAATATTTATACAGAGAAGTCGCTGTCAAAGGCTGGCCAGATCCGTTTGGGAGAGAAACAATACGATAAAGCCATCGGCCACTTTCAACGACTTGAACAGGTTGCCGAGTTGCGCGATAATATTCTTGTCGCTCAAACAGGACTGATGCGCTCCTACCACGCCACCGCGCAACATGAGCAAGCGATCGTTTATGCTCAAAAACTGTATGAATCCGACAAGACCAATCCTGAAACGGTGACCGAGGCCCATTTGATCCATGCCCGTTCAGCGATGAATTTGAATGACTTTACCGCCGCAAAAAGGGAGTTCTCACAAATCAGCAAGAACCAAGGACAAGCAGGTGCGGAATCCAAATACCAACTCGCCTATATCGACTTCCGAATGGGCAATTTCAAAGCCTCGCAGAACAAATGCTACGATGTAGCGAATTCGGTCCCTTCGTATGACTTCTGGATCGGCAAGAGCTTCATTTTACTTGCCGACAATTACCTCGCACTGAAAGACACATTTCAGGCAAAGGCAACCCTGCAAAGTATCCTGGAGAATTACGAAAAGGATCCGGCCGACCCCGAAGACATACGGGCACTTGCACAGGAAAAATTCGATGCTATTCTTAAACAGGAAGAGGAAAGCAAACCCAAGCCTGAAAACAAACCTGAACCCGAAACGGATCTAAACAAGGAGTCCGACAAGTAATCCCTACAGAACATGAAGAACACCACCAAACTCCTGATCTCTGCAGGCATACTCCTAAGCGCATGCCACCTCCCGACTTTAGCGCAGCAGACCGGCGGAGGTAAAACAGGACAACTCGGAAACGAAGACATCGATATCGTAAAAGAATATCAACCGGTTGTGAACGATGCCTTCAAAATCAACTTGCCGCCCGATCAGGATACATTAAGTACCGGTACCGGTCAAGCCCTCAAGTATTCCATTGATCCGATCCAGGCAAAATCACAGTACAACACTTCCCCCATCAAGCCGGTGCGGATCAAAGATGATTCCATCCGTAAACTGTATAAGGGATGGGTAAAAGCGGGTTACGGCCTGGAAAACATGCCACTACTGGATGCTTCGTTCAATAGCATCCGCTCTAAGAATTACGATGCCGGAATCAGTCTTAAGCACCTTTCCGCCTCTGGGAAAATCAAGGATTATGGATTTCCCGGCAACAGCCGATCATCCGCCGAGTTGTACGGCACACGCTACTTCGAGCGGTTCAGCCTTGGTGCCAGTGCCGGATTTCAGGCAGACAAGGTCCATTACTATGGTTTCCTGACGCCACCTGAACTGTTCAGCAAGGCAGAAACCAAGCACACCATGAACAAGGTTTTTGGTGGATTGACGATTCGTGGAATTCAGAATAACGATGACCGCTGGCAGTATACCGGAGCCCTGGATTTCTATTCGTTCGGTGACAACCTTGATAGCCGAGAAAATGACATTCAGCTCAGCGGAAAGCTGAGCAAAGCGATGAACAATTCGGCTTTCGAACTTGATCTTGCAGGGCAATTCGGTGAGATCAAGCAGGAACAGTTTTCGTTTGGCCGTTCCATTGTACGCTTCAACCCCCGTTTTATCATAAAGCGAGACCTGCTAACGCTGACGGTCGGCGGACGTGTGGCTGTAGAAACCAACAACAGTGACAGTGAATACAGGATCTATCCGGAAGCTCAGGCGGAATACCGGATCATTGCCGATGCCGTACGGGTATATGGTGCCCTGTATGGGGATTTACAACGCAACGACCTCAGCCGATTCGCTCAGGAAAATCCATTCTTCGGAAATTTTGTTCCGCTCGTTAATACCAACGACAAACTGGTACTGAAAGCCGGAACAGCAATCCGTATGGAGCACGACCTTATGTTCACTGCAGAAGCCAGGTTCAGAAGATCAAGGCACTTACCCTTCTTCTACAATACCTGGAATGCGGATTTCCCGAACACATTCACTGTCCAGTACGACAATGGAGAGGTATTCACTTTGCTATCCACAATCGAATACAAGCGAACCGAAAAATCCTCTCTCTCGGCCAGTGTAGAATACAATCGATATAGCCTGGATGAACTTGAACGACCCTTTTATGCACCGCGGCTTCGTGCAGGACTGAACGGCCACTACAGGATCGGTGAAAAAATACTGGTGAAAGCGGATGTCTTTCTAAACAATGGAATGGATGGACTTTCCTATACGAAACAGGACTCACTTGTAATCAGCAACGTGACTGAACTCAAAGGATGGGTTGATTTCAACCTGAGTGTCGACTATCGGTACAGCAAGCAGTTATCGGCTTGGATCAGCATGAACAACATCGGCTTTAGCCGTTACTTCCGCTGGTATGATTATCCGAGCTACCGTTTTCTCGGAATGGCAGGAATCAGCTATTCTTTCTGAAAACCTTACTGCAAAAAAGGCCGTCGGAATACCGCCGGCCTTTTTTTATGATCATGATTTGGATCAGCCTTTGAGCAGTTCGCGGGCGATGACCAACTTCTGGATTTCACTGGTCCCCTCGCCGATTGTACACAATTTGGAAT
>JBJTJB010000204.1:0-1189 GCA_046095245.1 Bacteroidota bacterium
TCCTTGAATCGGATGTCGAGGACGGATGATAAGGCATTACCCCTGTTGGCCGGAAAAGCACCGGAGTAGAAGTCTACTTCGTTGATGAAATCGACGTTGAGTAAGCCGACAGGACCGCCCGATGCCCCCTGGGTGGCAAAATGGTTGATGTTCGGTATTTCGATTCCGTCCAGATAAAACCGGTTTTCATTGGGTGAACCTCCCCGGACAATGAGGTCGTTCCGGAATGATGCCGGCGAGGCCACTCCGGGCAAGCTTTGGAGGACCTTGGAGATGTCTCGGTTGCCGCCCGGATTTCGCTTGATTTCAGCCACGCCCACACTGCGCATAGAGAGAGGACTTTCATCTTTTCGCATAAATGGCTGAGCACTGATAGTAACCTCTCCAATGTTTTTCAGGTCTGGTTCCAAGGGGATATCAATCTGTGCTATGCGATCGGGCTTCAATTCGGTTTCAGCCTGAAAAAAGGGCTTGAATCCCGTCATGATGACTTCGAGGTCGTACAACCCGGGTTTGGGGACCGTAATGCTGAAGTTGCCGGAGGAATCGGCCGTGGCGGGGTAGTTCTGCCCGCCGGTTTTCAATACGGCAACGGCATACGAAACCGATTCGTTGTTGATGCTGCTAAAAATACGCCCTGTGAGTCTGCATTTCTGGGACATTACGTCCTTTGAGATCAATAGGGTAGTGGCAATCAGGATTAGGCGGAAAGTCTGCATTAAGGTGATAAACAATCCGCGTATCAAATGGTTAGTCGTTTCCCAAGGTTCTTCGTGCTATGTTTGTTCCATGAAGCAGTGGAAAATCCATCGGTTGTCGTGCGGTTTGCAGGTGTTGATCGTTCAATCCCTTGAAAGCCAGGTATCCCATTGTGGACTCTTGATTGGTGCCGGTACCCGCGAGGAGGAAGAGTCGGAGGCTGGGCTTGCGCATTTTATTGAGCATTGTCTGTTTAAAGGCACCCGGAAGCGTCGCGCTTTTCACATCCTGAACCGGCTGGAAACCGTTGGCGGGGAGTTGAATGCCTATACCACAAAGGAGGAAACCTGTTTGCATGCATCGGTTATGGACGAACACCTGGAGCGCGCCCTAGAGTTGATTTCCGACATCGCCTTTCACTAGGTTTTTCCTGTGCGCGAGATTGAAAAAGAGAAGGATGTCATCATTGATGAGATCAATTAATACCAGG
>JBJTJB010000205.1:0-1635 GCA_046095245.1 Bacteroidota bacterium
TAGCCTGGCTCCCGTTCGCGCGGTGTCGGTCTGCCTGGGCGATTCGGTTGTGCTTACCGCCACCGCCGGTTTATCTGCCTACAGCTGGAGTCCGACAACAGGCCTCAGCTCAGGTGCCGTAGCCAATCCCACTGCTTCACCAGCCGCCAGCAGTACCTATACCCTCATCGCCACCGATGCCAACGGCTGTCGAGACACGGTAAGTACTGTGGTAACAGTAAACAACCTGTCGCTCAGCCCCATCAATCCGCTTTCGGTGTGCAGGGGCGATTCGGTGACCTTAACAACACAAAGCGGCTTGAGCGCTTATGTGTGGAGTCCATCGTCCGGACTCAATTCCACCACTGCGTTTGCTCCGATGGCTTCTCCTGCCGCCAGCTGCACCTACACCGTATTGGCAATCGATGCCAACGGCTGCCGCGACAGTGCGCAGGTTCTGGTCACGGTGAATGCCCTTGATCTGACGAGTTCTTCTGATACATCCATTTGCATTGGCGGAACAGCATCACTGCAAAGTACGCCCGGCCTGGCCTTGTACACCTGGTTGCCCGTTACGGGCCTGAGTGCCGCAAACGTGGCCAATCCTAGTGCAAGTCCGGCGGCGACTACCACCTACACTGTACTAGCGCTTGACGCCAACGGCTGCCGCGATAGCGCCCGCATTGTGGTCACGGTGAACACGCTCAACCTACTGGCCGGCCCCGACACCGGAATATGTCCGGGTGAAAGCGTACAACTCTATGCCACCCCCGGCTTGAATTCCTACTCCTGGACTCCGGCGAGCGGACTCAGTTCATCCACTCAGGCTTCGCCGGTATGTACACCCGGCCAGAGCACGGTTTACACCCTGACAGCCACCGACAACAACGGCTGCAGTAATTCGGTAAGCGTACCGGTAACGGTGTACGATCGCCCTGTGGCCGCTTTCGAATTTATGCCCCAGGCGCCCAGCTTACTGCTGCCAGATGTACAGTTCAGCAATGCATCGGTAGGGGCTACCTCCTGGTATTGGGATTTTGGCGATGGAAGCACTTCCGCCGGTACGAATCCTGTTCACGCGTACGACTCGGCAGGTACCTACACGGTGTGGTTGCTGGTATCGAACGATGGTGGTTGCCTCGATTCAACAAAGCGCGTCATCGAAGTGAAATCCGACTACGCCATCTGGTTACCGAACGCCTTCACGCCCAACAGCGACGGGCGAAACGAGATTTACCGCTCCGAAAGCTTCAACATCCTGTTCGAGGAACTGCTCGTGTTCAACCGCTTTGGAGAAGTGGTGTTCCGCTCCACCTCTCCCACAGCGGGGTGGGACGGCACCTACCAGAACACCCTCTCGCCCGAAGGCACCTATGTATGCCTGATCCGTTACCGCGATCCGGACAAGGTCTTTCACGAAAAGAGCCAGCACTTTAGTTTGATACGCTAGTCGCCTGCACTGCGCCTGATTTCTGTTGGCCTCTCATGCGATGCTTTCAGTCTTGGCTCAATCTGCACAACTGCGAATGCAAGCAGGATTAAAGAATCAAACCAGTTGAATTGATTCAGTCAGCAAAAATTGTAATTCCATTGTTATTCATTTGCATGCGTCCATTTGCGCAGCGCGGACAAGGTCTTTTCCGGATATTCCAGTGG
>JBJTJB010000206.1:0-2381 GCA_046095245.1 Bacteroidota bacterium
GTCATGTACGAAGGAGAACTTGGAATTGGATCTCGTGTGCGCCACCCCGAATTCGGAACGGGAGTCGTCATCAACGTAAAGGGGAAAACCTATACGGTTGTATTCATGGAGAAAGGCCGGGTGGAAATATCAAGGAACTACCATGCACTGGAGGTGCTGGATGCGGCCGAACCGGAGACAGACCTGGTGAGCTTATCCGAGGTTGAACGGATCCTCACAAACATCATCAAAAGGCACAGCGACCTGCAGGAAACAGTCCCCATGGGCGACCGCTGGCTTGGCGGTAAAGTGATTCTGCAGCCGGGGAAAGCAGGCCTTCAAGCCAAGGAGGTGCCTATCGATGTGTTTTTCAATAAAATCATCATGCTGCGTGATCGATTACGCGTCATGGAACAACGCATCAACGCCCATGAAGGCTTGAATGAAGAAGAAAAAATCAATCTGCAGCAATATCTGACGCGCATTTACGGCAGCCTCACCACCTTCAACGTGTTATTCCGTGATGACAAGGACCACTTCGTTGGAGAAAAAGGGAAATCCTGACCCCTAATCCTTAAAAACAGGATTTCTGTTCTTGATACTACGATTCACTACAATTTGCAATTACCCTTTTCAGAAAATGTGTTATCGTTTAAGGATTCACTACACAAATACGCGCCTGCCTGACACCTTGTTTACCGGCAAGACCAATTATGTATTGGCCTGAAGGCAATCGGGATCCGTCAACCTGGATTTCTTGCCCTGTTGAAGCGGATGCATTTCCAGATAGGACAATACGACCGACAAGATCCGTAATAGTCCATGCCTCAGCAATGAAATCAGTAGCCCGAACACGGAACAAGCCATTGCCCGGATTCGGATAAACAATTGTCTGATCCGAATTGATCTCGGTACCCGAAAGCCCGGATATGGTTGTTCCAAACGGCAACCGGATATTATCCAGCCAAACCCGGTCATCACCGGCACTGATCATGAAATCTTTCGCGTAAACGAATCGCAAGTCATGCTGGCCGGCAGGTAATGCGAAAGCTGCATATTGCCAGGGAGATATTCCACTCCATTGCCCCTGTTGCACACCATCAACAAAAAACTGGAAGAAATCCCAACCACTTTCGGTCGACGTCCGGAAATGAAAAGATACGGAATCATCAGCCTGTGAAAGCAGACTGATGTTCAACTCGCTGGTCTCATTGTCATTAATCAGCCCGCTCATGGCACATGCAGTTCCTTGATAAGGCTGCAGGTTGGTTATTAGCCAGGGTTGGGTGCCGGTCATACTCCATGCGAACTTCGAAAAATCATTGGTTTCAAAATCCTCCAGAATTTCACCTGCACGCAGCACATAGCTGGCTTGCTGAGGATATGCGGTATTCAACAGTGACGCATCAACACTGAAGGTTGTACCTATTGCGACGTTTCCGGAGAGAGATGCCTGACATGATATTTGAACTGACTGACCGGGTAACACATCCGGATGAGTCAATGTACATCCACACAACAAAGCGAGCGGCTGCAACGACGAAGTAATCATCACCGATCCTGCAGGTAATATACTGTGTCCCGTATTTAGTAAGGTGAAATCAAGGATAGCCGTTTCACCTGTTTCAATCAATCCATTGGCATTACCGCCGAGTGAATCATTGACCGTAATCGGACCGAAAGCGGGTACAGGGGCATTGATGATCAAGCTGCTGCTACTCGACCACGTTGAGCCGTTACCATCCGCACAATTGATTTGAAAAATAACAGGATGCTGATCAGGGGCACCATTCGCCACATCATAACTGAATGCCTGAGGCAACGATACTGAACCACTCGCAGCCACCAACGGTAAAGACTGAACAAAAGGAGACGTGATATTGATATGCGGATCGTTGGTGGATATGGTGATAGAGACCGACGTAGCATCAACAGTTCCGAAATTTTCAACCACAATGTCCTGGGTGATCGATTCATTGTAATCGACTTGACCATTCACTTGTGTACCGGTCTCAATCAGTCCGGAAAGTTCAGTATCCAAATACGGTAAACCCGCCGGAATTATCAGCACATAACCGACATAGGTTTGGGCGTTGAACGCGGTGACTGTGACCCAGAGTGTATCGGGAGCATTCAAACCGGGGCATGAAAAAACAACCGGGCCGGTGCCAGCAAGCGACAATCCCACAGAACCGGAGGAATTGGTGAGTGAAATCAAGGCATCCGGCCGACTACATAGCACAGCTAAGGAATCGAAACCGGAACCGGCGACCAGGACCGGAGGATGCATTACCGCCATAGGTGTGGGAGCCTCCGTACGAACCAACAAGGAAGGATCACCGAAACAATGCCAGGTTGTAGTCATGTCAACGCCAGCCTGTCCATATTGATCATTCATGTGC
>JBJTJB010000207.1:0-2151 GCA_046095245.1 Bacteroidota bacterium
GCGAAGGCTATGCAGATTGGTATTGGAAGCGGCATTCATCCCCAGCGCCTGCCACCCTTCAATCGCCAATGTGCTGCTGCGCATGTTCATTGTTCCGTTATTGAACAGCGTATGGTTGTTGTCATATGTGCTGCTCAGTGTCAGCGTACGGCTGTCGCCTGTCGTACCACTGCTCGAACGGATATCAAAGGTCTTGTTGGCATCGATACGTAAGCTCATCATCTGAATGTCTTCCGTATTGCTCATGCTGGGACGCAACGTAACATTGGCGCCACCGGGTCCGGTGAGCCACACGTGCGGGAACATGACGTTCACATACGGTGAAAAGCGGAATGTTGAATTCGTAGGTGTTGAAGACCATCCGAACTGCATCGTGCCACCGGTGATATCGACAAAGGCTGAATTTCCGGATAGATCGATATCGCTTGCCGCTGGTCCGCCATTGGTGGCTTTTTCAAACACCAATGTACCACCAGTCATCATGAATTGACCATCTACGCTTGTACCCATTGACAGGGTCGTTTCAGCCGTACTCGTACGACCGGCATTTAAACGGACCGTACCTGAAGTCTGCAAGTAGTTGAGTGCCGATGAAGGCTGTGATGCCGAGGGGCGAATACCGCCATTGACAATCAGTGTTGCCGATGCGCTAACGGAAATAGAGGGAATCGTTGCACCGACCTGATCGTAGCGGATGCCATCAGATCCGTTGGTACTGCACACGCGCAGGGTGCCCGATGTCAAAATCAATGCACCTTGAAGTGTCATTGACGTATTTGAGGGCGAGAGGTTAACGGATCCACCTGCAACGTGAAACTTCACGTTCGGTCCGATCACCTGCGCACTTGTAGCGGTGCTATTCACGTCAAAGGTTCCACTGTTGATGTGTCGGTATGTGCCACGTTGCAAATCGATCGACTTAATAGCGGCTTCAAAAGGATTTGAAAACACATTCAAGGTTTTGTTCTTATCGGCTTTATTCAAAATCACCTGATTCAATGTCCATGAACCGTTTCCATTGACATTGGCTGTTGTTGCGGCACCGTTAAAGGTCAGGTTGACAAAGTCATTTGCATCCAGGTACAGGTTCACTGTGCCATTGTTGCTCATCCCTCCTCCCACTAACAAACTGTGACTGCGTCCGGCGTTCTGATTATAAACCAATGAACACCCATTGGAGATATTCAAGAACGTAGTTACAGTGAGGGTATGGTTTGATGCACTTCCGTAGGCAAGCGTTGCAAGCCCCGAATCGCCTACTGTGACTGAATAGGCTGCAACGTTGGCATCGATTGTTACCGTATGTCCCTTACCAATCATGATCACATCCGATGCACCGGGTACGGTTGTACCGGGATTGGGATCGCCGTGATAAAGCATCGACCAGGTTCCTGGATTATTCCAATTACCCGACTGCCTCGAGAAGTAGGTGGCAGCCTGGGTGGTTTGCTGTGCGGCAAGCATGAAACAAAAAATCTGAATCAGCAGCGCTTTGAGGGTGTAAATGTTGTTTTTCATGACCTTGTGTTCGTTGTGTCGGTTCCTGTTTTTCAGGCTTGACACTCATACGCCACGCGGTGCATGAAGGTTCCCCCCTAAATTGTAAGGAATCGAAGGAAAACGAACGGTTTCAGCAGCACGCAATACGCTTCATCCCGTACCGAGATTGGCACAATTAACCCAACGCTAAATTCACGGGCAAAGGGCCCGAAAATCAATCTAAAGTGCTGGTTTACAGTGTTGAAAGACGATCCAATACGGTTTGGATCAGGCGATGCATGGCACCCTCTGCATCTTTGGAAAACGCGTGTTCGACCCGGTTGGCCACTATGACATTCGTGCTGCAAGATTTGTGTCCTAAAAGACGAGCCAGCCCGAACATCGCTCCAGTCTCCATTTCGAAATTGGTGATCCGGTGCTCAGCAAAGCGGAAACTGCTCAGTCGGTCGATCATGTCCATGCGAGCAGGTTCAAGCCGTATGCTACGCATTTGGGGAGCATAGAATCCGGAACAGGATGCTGTCATGCCACAAACCATACCCGGAGAAAGCAGTTCAACTAGACTTGCATCCGCTGCTGCGAGATACGTTTGAGGCAAAATGCCATGGCTCGGATAATGTTGACGGAAGGCCTGAACGATCCGGTTTTCCT
>JBJTJB010000208.1:0-1573 GCA_046095245.1 Bacteroidota bacterium
TTTTGCTGAACTTTCTGTATCCGATTCGAACGGAGATGTTACAAATCGTAATTCCCTTAAATATTTAATAATCAATTCAATGAATTAACTGTTCTGTTGGATTTTTTCAATTCCAGCGTGTTCAGAAACCGGATAAAGTCCTGGGTGATTTTCTGAGATGAGAACCGTGCTGTGGCGAATTGATGCGCACCAGACCCTATTTTTTGTCGGAGAGCCTTGTCTGCTGCAAGTTGAAGGATGCATGAGGCAAAATCATCCGGCGAATCCGCAACAAGAAGCTCCTGACCATGCTCGGCATCGATTCCTTCGCATCCTTGACTGGTCGTAACTATCGCCTTCCCCAGCGACATGCCCTCCGCGAGTTTTACTCGCATTCCGCTGCCACTCAGCAAGGGGACAAACAGCATGTCGGCCTGTCCAAGAAAGGCTTTGGCGTCTTCTATGTATCCACTCACTTCCAGCCCTGGTTTGTTTAAGGCACGTAATTTTTCCGGCATGTGTTTACCCGCAATACGAAGGGTGAGGGATTGATTTTTGGCCTGGACTCTGGGCCAAACTTCCCTCAGGAACCACTCAATTCCTTCCCGATTCGGCATCCAGTCCATTGCGCCCAGGTGAGCCACAACAGGAGATAATGAACTGCGGGTTTCGGCAGGACTTGAGGGAACATCCAAAGATGTTGGTATCACGCAAATCGGAGTTTTCGGAGCAAGTCCGCGAAATACATTTGCATCAGTTTCAGCGATGGCGGCAATGCCATCCACAGCGTTCAAAATCCGGCATTCAAAATCCTTCAATTGCCTTGAAAGGATGTTCAAATAAGCTCTTCGGGCAGGATTTCCACTTTTGCGAGCCAGTTTTTGCCAAATCACGTGCTCCACATTGTGAGCCCGCAAAATCACAAGGCTTGTACTGTGTGCACGAATGTCGGGTAGGTACGGTGCCATTGACAAGCTCTCCAGCAGGACGAAATCAACAGGGTCCTGCTTAAGTTTTTGTTGCAAAACCTGATGGAACCCGGAAGAATCAAAACGGCTGATGTGGTATGACTCCCCTTTCAGAAGTTGAATAAGAGCCGGTATCGGTTTTACCCGGTTGTCGAGGTCGACAGTCTCTAGGCGCGTTTCGGAGCAATAACCCGGATCGAAGGAAGATGGATCAATGTGGTGTTTAGTGGTATTGAAAGCCAACACATCCGTCTGGACGCCGGCTTCATGCAATCCTTTTTGCAATTGAACCATGGCGATGCTCCCCCCATCGGCGGGTGGAAAGGGAATACGTGGACAAAGGATAAGAGCCTTCATGACCGGGACTTTCGAAGGTTGTTGCGAAGGTTTCGAAACACTTGAGCGTACACATCGGCATCGAGCAACTTGGAATCGGTTGTGGCTTTGTAGATCAAAAAGACACCGATCGGGAAGAGAATAAAGGACGACATCCACATGCCTTGCCAAGCAGGAATGATGCATTCCCGCGCGAATTTTTCGCCTGTAATACTGGCGATGTGATACCCCAAAAAGAATAGTACTGAAACGACCAGGGGCATTCCAAGTGCGCCTATTCGGATGATGGC
>JBJTJB010000209.1:0-3891 GCA_046095245.1 Bacteroidota bacterium
GATCCGGAGGATTGCTGACCGAGTACCCCAGCGGAACACAGCCGGATCGGGAGAATTTTCCGTCCAGAAACCGAATTGTCGCCGGAATCAGCGATGCCGTTGTGGTTGTAGAAGCCGCAGAAAAAGGCGGTGCGCTCATCACGGCCGATCTGGCCAACGGATACGATCGCGATGTATTTGCCATTCCGGGTCGGGTAGGGGATGTACGCAGTATGGGATGCAACCGGCTCATTCGCGAACACAAGGCGGCGTTGATTACATCGGCAGAAGATCTGGTTTGGATGATGGGTTGGAATGATGAGGGTCAGAACAAGAAATCCCAGGTTCAACAGACACAACTTTTTCCGGAGCTGAGTCCCGAACAGCAACGCATTGTTGATGTACTACGTCAGGTGGGCGAAAGCGGACAAGACGCCATTGCATTGCAGAGTGGGGTGAACCTCTCGCGGATTCCGGGTGTCCTGCTCGAACTTGAATTGCAGGGGATTCTGAAGCTGTTACCCGGAAGGCGGTACCGATTGAATTGAAAGATTTTGCATTTACCACTCCATATTTCACGCGATTGCTTCTGTTGGCGAAAGATGTGTAAGTGACAGGATGAGTTCGGTCCGCATTCCCGAGTATCTTTGGAAAATCATTCAAAACCGATGTACGAAACCCTTAAACCTGTCCTCGAAAAAGAACTTCAGGAAATCAAAGCTGCCGGACTTTACAAGCAAGAGCGCATCATCACCTCTCCACAGGCTGCTGATATTCGCGCAAATGGTCGTGACGTCATCAACTTTTGCGCAAACAACTACCTGGGCCTCTCTTCGCACCCCAAGGTCATTGCCGCCGCCAAAGAGGCCATTGACACCCATGGCTTCGGAATGAGTAGCGTGCGTTTCATTTGCGGAACGCAGGATATCCACAAGGAACTCGAACAGAAATTGGCTACTTACCTCGGCACAGAAGACACCATCCTGTACGCTGCTGCTTTCGATGCCAACGGTGGAGTTTTCGAGCCCTTGCTCAACGAGCAGGACGCCATTATCAGCGACGAACTCAATCATGCCTCCATCATCGACGGCATACGCTTGTGCAAGGCCCAGCGCCACCGGTACAAGCACAACAACATAGAGGACCTCGAGGAGCAGCTCAAGGCCACCCAGCATTTGCGGCACCGCATGATCGTTACCGACGGCGTGTTCAGCATGGACGGCACCATCGCGCAGTTGGATAAGATTTGCGACCTCGCCGACAAGTACAAAGCGCTGGTCATGATAGACGAATGCCATGCTTCCGGTTTCATGGGAAAAACCGGTCGTGGAACGCACGAGTTCCGGAACGTGATGGGTCGAGTTGACATTATTACAGGAACTCTGGGTAAGGCATTGGGCGGCGCTATTGGCGGTTTTACCTCGGGCCGGAAAGAAATTGTTGAGATGCTGAGGCAGCGTTCACGACCCTACTTGTTTTCTAACTCACTTGCCCCATCCATTGTTGGAGCGTCCATTGCGGTCATCGACATGCTGAGTGAGACCACTGAATTGCGCGACAAGCTTTGGGAAAACACCCGCTATTTCCGCCAACAGATCACCGCTGCCGGTTTCGACATCAAGCCGGGAGAACATCCCATCGTACCGATTATGCTTTACGAAGCAGCTTTGGCCCAGGAATTTGCGGCACGCCTCCTCGACGAAGGCATCTACGTCATTGGCTTCTTCTATCCCGTTGTCGCCAAGGGAAATGCCCGCATCCGGGTTCAATTATCCGCTGCGCACGAGCGTGAACACATCGACCGGGCCATTGCGGCGTTTACGAAAGTGGGCCGGGAATTGGGCGTGATCGGCTCCGTATCCGCCTGAGTCCTACTTTTGCACCCCATTCGGGCCTATAGCTCAGCGGTCAGAGCAGCGGACTCATAATCCGTTGGTCGCAGGTTCAAATCCTGCTGGGCCCACCACCAATTTCATCCGCTTTTTAGGATTTACCAACAGTGCTGGATTGAATTCGGGGGAATTCTGCTGTTGATATTCGGTTTTTTTGATCCGCATTGGTTTCATATTGAATTGGTAACCAGTATTTTACATTTTTTTCAAAAGGTGGTTCACCGTGAATATTAACCTCGTGTTAAGGTTTAATTCACATCGCTTTGCCTCTTGACACGTATTGGGTTGCCGACCTACCTTCAGCGCCTAAAGAAAAGGCCTGGCTAAAAACGGGCGTGCTATTTAGTACCGAACGTATGGCACATACCAATTCCTGGATTCAAGCAAAACCCAACACCACATACCTCATGTCACCATTCATCATCCATCAGGCTAAATCGCCGCGTATTAGTACCGTAGCTTCCGTTTGGAGAGTATTCATGGTCCTGGTTTTCAGTACATTCGTTTTGAATGTGCAGGGACAGCTTTTCACCCAGGACTTCAACTTCAGTGGAGCCCTCACTTCCAATGGATTTACTGCACACAGCGGTAGTGGGACCAATGCCTTGTCAACGACCACCGGCCTCACCTATGGGGGTCATGCAGGGAGCGGTATTGGGAATGCTGTACTGGTGAATAATCTGGGCGGTGAAGATGCGAACATCACCTTCACATCTTCAACCGGCCCCACAGTTTACTATTCCTTCCTGGTGAACGTGACTGATCCGGCATCAGCGAAAACAGGAGATGTTTTCTTTCACGTTGGGAGTCCAGGAGGAGTTTCATGGACTGCTTTCTCCGGGCGCGTATTTGCGCGTATTGTGAGTGGTATTGTCAATTTCGGTATCAGCAATACCAGTACAGCCACCTATGGTGCAACCAATTTCAGAAAGAATACAACCTATCTGATTGTAATAAAACACAGCATTGTAACGGGAACAACGGCCGATCCCTTGTCGATGTGGGTCATCCCAAGCGGAATGCCGGCATCCGAAACGGCTGCGGGTACCGCAGAAGTGACCAACACGACAACGAATGGTACAGATGCCATCAGTGCGGTGGGTTTGCGTCAAGGCAGTAATACCACTTCAACCCGGGTTGTCGTAGATGCCATTCGTGTAGGGTCCTCCTGGGGCGACGTCATGCCGCTCTCCTCTGTTCCGCTCAGTGCTTCGTCCACTTCGGGCACCATTGCCTGTGCTGGCGGGAGCACAACTGTGACAGTGTCTGCCAGCGGTGGGCTACCACCATATACCGGAACGGGAACCTTTACGGTTCAGGCGGGTGCATATTCCTATACTGTGACTGACGCCAATGGAAATACGGCTGTTGCTTCTGGAAGTATTTCGGACGGAGCTGCAGTAACGAGTAATACCACTACAGCTACAGCTTGTGGGTCTTACACGTGGAGTGTGAACGGGGTAACATACACACAAAGCGGAACCTATAGCCTTGTGAGTGGATGCAACACAGAGGTTTTATCGCTAACAGTAACGCCCGCCACGACTAACACCACTACCGTAGCTGCATGTGATTCTTACTATTGGGGGGCCAACGGAAATCATTACACTCAAAGTGGAGCTTACTCCTATTCCATTTCGCCCAATCCGCTTTATCCAATCAGTTATACAGTTGCGGTTGCCGAGAAGGACGCTACTCATCCAAATTTCGGAATTGGGTCGCCCAATGGTTACGTATTGAATGGAGTCCAGGGCCAGGTGTTGACATTGGAGCGTGGTGTAACGTATAAGTTCTACTTCGATGGCCAGGGAACATGTTGCTCCTCCACACTGGGTCACCCTTTCGTATTTACAACGAACTCAGTCGGAGGTGGGGCCAACTCCGGTGATGTGATTACTTCGGGAGTGATTCAATATGGAGACTCGACGTATTTCACGCCAGGCTCATCTACACCTTCGCTTATTTATTACATGTGTGATGTGCATGCTTCGATGGGCTCTCAAATCAACATAGTTGACCC
>JBJTJB010000210.1:0-1951 GCA_046095245.1 Bacteroidota bacterium
CGTTTACTGCACCAGCGATACATCGGTACGCGCAATCGGTAACACCGATCCTCTCGCGCGCGAGGGGAGAATGTCGCCACATCGCTTGCTGACCACCACCATCGCTGACCAGTTGAAACTTTCCACACAGTTCAAGGCCAAAGTCATCGGCATATCCCTCAAAGACCGGGGAGCCATCCTACCGGCCGGACGCAGTGCCGATGCTGCGTACTGGTTTGATGCGCGAAGCGGTAACTGGATCAGTTCAACTTGGTACATGAACACTTTACCCGACTGGGCCCAAGGGTTCAATGCCGAAAAACGCCCCGACAAAATCCTCTCCGAACCCTGGAATACCCTCTACCCGGTTGCAAGCTATACCGCCAGTGATCCGGATAACACGCCGTATGAAAACCCCTTCCTTGGAGAAACAGATCCGGTTTTTCCACACAACCTGCCTGCATTACGGGGAACTTCCTACGAACTGGCGCGTCGTGTTCCGCAAGGAAATACACTTACGCGGGATTTTGCGCTGGCAGCCATTCAGGGAGAGGGCTTGGGCAGAGACAGCATCACGGATTTTCTGTGCCTGAGCTTTTCAGCCACCGATTACGTGGGGCATCAATTCGGGCCGAATGCGGTCGAAACCGAAGACACCTACCTGCGCCTCGACAAAGACATTGCCGGACTTCTTTCCGAACTTGATGCACGCGTCGGCAAGGGACAATACCTCGTCTTCATCACAGCCGATCATGCCTGCGCAGAAAACCCCAAGTTCATGCGCGACCATCGCTTTCACGCAGGTTTCATCGACAATACGGCAGTAAGCGATACCGCCAAGCGACTTGTTGCGAAATTGTACGGCGACACCACCTATTTCAAGTCCTTCACCAACGACCAGATCAGCTTGAATACCGCAGCCATTCAGCGTGATGGGCGAGACCTGTGTACAGTGGAACGCCAACTGGCAGAGGGCATGCAAGCGGCATTTGAAGGCATTTACCTGGCACCCGATGCCTGTCTGCTTGAACGCGAATCGATGGAGGGATCCGCCTTCATGCCCCTGATCCGCAACGGACATTACCGCGGACGCTCCGGTCACCTTTGGCTGGTGTATTCACCAGGATGGACAGAAAAACTGTACTCAGGAGATGGCACACGAGGCACCACACACGGTAGCCCCTACCCCTACGACACACATGTGCCCTTGCTGTGGTATGGATGGAACATCCGCCCCGGAAAATCCATTCAGGAAATTTCGATTACCGACATTGCTCCCACACTATCCTTCTTACTCGGCATCACTTTGCCGAACGGCTGCACCGGAAAAAAAATCGAAACCCTGCTGCGCTAATTAGCGCCTGGAGGAGCGCTCATCGGGCGCGATGACCAGTAGATCGTCGCTAGCTTGCGGGGCAGCTTGTGTATTTAAAGGGGCATCTTCCACAACCTGAACATCCTTCAGTACGGAATCGGTTTCACGCTCCACTTCGTGAATGCCTTTACGGATTTCCTGTTGCACCCCGTTCATCGCATCCTTCATTTCGCGAATGCCTTTTCCAAGGCCCCGCGCCAGGCCGGGAATGTTTTTGCTGCCGAAAAAGATCAGAATGAAGACCAGAATCAGCAACAGTTCGCCGCCGCCCAGGCTTTCCAGAAAGAGAATGACCATTGAAATCACGGTCCAAAGGTAAGCAATGCCTTCTGCTCAATGGAATGTAAAGATTCTGATCCTGCAAATCGACCCAAACCCTTGGTGAAAGCTTGGTTTTGGGTGGGTAATCGGGACTGATAAAAATCTACTGAGGAAACTTCTGAATTATTTATAGTTTCCATAGTTTTGACGCCCCATCTCGGAAACATGCGACTTTTTCAAACCGACAACCGTATCCTCAGTGCCGCCGAAGTCCTTTTCTGCCGCTACGGCATCAAGGGTGTTACGATGGACGACATCGCCCGGCAACTGGGCATG
>JBJTJB010000211.1:0-6520 GCA_046095245.1 Bacteroidota bacterium
CATTTACCCTATGCCTTTCTCGGGCGCATCAGCAATGAAATCATCAACAAGGTGAAAGGCGTGAACCGGGTGGTGTATGACATCAGTTCCAAACCACCTGCTACCATCGAGTGGGAATGATGAAAGGACGATTTGCCGGCATCCTGATCGCGTGCGCATCGTCGCTTCTCGCCGTGGCTGAAGGCCGGGGAATGCCTGCAGATTCAACCACCGGTAATGACACCCTGCATGTGATGATGTTGCTGCCCTTGCAGCTCGAACAGTTGGAGGCATTGGATACGGTTTCAGCTGACAAGGCACAAATCAATCCGGCATCACTTCCCGCACTTCACGCCTACGAAAGCCTCTTGCTCCTGACGGATACACTTTCACAACTTGGAATCCACCTGGTAACCGAGGTTGTTGATTTCGGCCGCGACAGCCTTGCCTCCGTGACCCGTCTCAATACATTGTCAGCCGGCGGACAGGATATCGTGTTGTCATTTTTACCGTCTGCATTCAATTCCTCCCTAACCAACGCATCCCTTCGCTGGAAGAAACCGGTTTATGTATTCCAGTCGGCCAATCCGCAGTTCCTTTGCCGAAGTTCCTGGATGCGGCTTATGGTTCCAAGCAACAGTACGCAGATCCAGTTGTTTGCTTCCTGGTTGCTGAATCGGTTCTCTGACGGGAATTTCATTGCGGTAACGCGCGAGCAACGCCGGGAGAAAGACCTGGCAGCCCTTTTTGCCCGTGTGGTGGACAGCATCAGCACCGATTCGGGACGGGTGATCCGGTTCGTTCATGCAGGCAAGAGTTGGGATGGACTGAAGTCCAAGTTGAAAAAACAAGGCAACAACATCGTTTTTGTACCGACCTCCGACGAGTCCTTTCTAACCACCCTGGTGAATGCACTCAAGTCGTATCGCGATGACTATTCCATCACCCTGTGCGGACTTCCCACCTGGGAGGGATTTGAAACCATTGATGTTTCTGCACTCGACTCCCTCAATACGCATCTGTTCAGTGGAACCCACATCGATACCGAACTGGTTCCGGGTCTTGCATTCCGAAAGGCATTCATTCAGGTCAATCATACCGACCCCCTGTTGCAAGCTTATCTGGCCTGGGATGCGACCCTTGTCGCTTTACGTGAGTGGATGACCGATGTACCGGCCGGCTTTCCCGCCTTTGTAGGACCACACAACCGGCTTGAATCCGCCGGAGATACCTGCGGTAGGGAAAGCAAGTCCATTCAGGTGCTGCGGTACAGCAATTTCAGTCTATTGCCCGTTAATTGAGGGTCTCTGGTCAGTCTTCCAGATAGAGGTCGATCAGTCCTTCGGGAAGTTCGACATGAAAACACTTTTCCTCCCGATCGATTTTGCGGATCAGGTCATCGTGAACGGGGAATAAGATCGACTTCCCTTGCACTTCGCATTCGATTACGGGTTGATCACTGCGTTCGTACACCGTGGTGATGGGGCCCAGCACACCTCTTGCGGCATCCACCACCGTGAAGCCGATCACCTCATGAAAATAGAATTTCTTGCCCCGGAGTTTCGGCAAGCTGCTGAGAGGTAGATAAAGTTTGTGCTTCAGCAAGGTTTCTGCCGCGTTCATGTCATCAATCCCTGTCAGGTGAAGGTTGGCTGTGCTTTGCCCTGCATTGATGCTGACCTTGCTGACCGCGTAGTGTTTCAGCACACCTCCTGATTCCACGAACACCTCCTTCATCGATTTGTAGCGCCCGGGTGAATCGGTGTCGAGCAGGGCGAGTACATCGCCGCGAACGCCATGCGTACGGACAATGGTACCGAGAAGGAAATGGTCGGGGTGCGGATGTTCCATGTGATGCAGGGCCTAAAAATAGGAAGGCTGCCACAGGTGAGTGACAGCCTTCGCTTTCTGTTTTGGGGTTCGAATCAAGCTTCGGCAGATGCTTCACCTTCGGCAGCAGGAGCCTCCGGTGCGGCCTCTTCGGCAGCAGGAGCAGCTTCTTCAGTTGCAGTCGCTGCAAGAGCGGCTTCTGCTTCCTTCAGCTTACGCGCCTCAACGCGGGCTGCGTTCACTTTCGCCTCAGCTTCCAGACGAGCCTTCATGCTGCGCATGTTGCCCTCTGAAATTTTCGACTTTTTGGATTCGATCTTGTCCACTTTCTCCTGCAACCAAGCTTGAAGCTTGGTATCGGCCTGATCCTGGGTCATTACACCCTTGGCAACGCCTTTTGCGAGGTGAACACGGTACAGTACGCCCTTGTAGCTAAGGATCGCACGGGTGGTTTCTGTCGGCTGAGCGCCTTTCATCATCCAATCCGTTGCGCGATCGAGGTTGATGTCGATCGTTGCAGGATTGGTGATCGGATTGTAGGATCCGATCCTTTCGATGAAACGTCCGTCTCTCGGAGCACGACTATCCGCCACCACAATATGGTAAAAGGGCTTGCCCTTCTTACCATGACGCTGTAATCTGATTTTTGCTGGCATGTGTTTGTTTGTTTACCGCGGGTCTCCATGTTCGCGGGGCCGCAAAGATGCGAAAAAAAAGCAATCGCACCCTAGTCTTTGGCCTTAAAATACTGTTTTCCAGCCTGTTTTCTTCATTTTTGACCGGCAGAAAGCCCCTTCGTCATGCGAAATACGGGGTAGCGCAGATGGCTGGGTTCGTACCAGGGCGAGCTGTGGTAAAGCCAGGAGTACATCGCCCAGGCGTCGGCAGCGAAGGCAGGCTCATTGCGCTTTTTGTCCTCGAAGGCTTTGGCCAGAACCGGATCGGAGTCCAGCATTTTTTGTGCCTCCGCATCGAACAGGTAATCCGAAAACCACTCCTTCTGTTGCAGGATGGAATCGAAAAATCCCCATGCAAAAAAGGCATCGACCGCTGTAGGCTCCAGCGTTTCGATGATGTAACGGTTGCGTTCCTGGTTGCAGTAGATGATGTAATCGCCGGCGAAACACGGAATACGCTGAGTGCGTTTTTCAACTTGAACATCACTGTGCACATAATGCGCTTCGTAGGGTGTTTTTCCGGTTTTGTGATCGCGGATGTAATAACACTCCAGTTCCATCACCGTGTCCCTTGCCAGCCGTTCCATCCGCACGCCATTCAGTTGAAGGCGTTCAATCACCTCCCGCCAGGCCTGGGGAACAAGATAAGCCAGGGGTTTGCTAACCGAATCAATGGTCAGGTAGGTATTGCGGTAGGGGATGGTCTTCGTGAATGGACGGGTATTATCAAACTGAACAACCTTGAGGCCGGTGACCGTGCTGGTCCGGCTTTGTGAACTGTAGCCCATGAACCGGATGGAGTCGGTTTGGGTGGTATCCAGCGCCCAGCGCAGTGGGAAAACGTCCTGCGCGACCATGGTCTTTTGGCGGGCCCTGGCGCGGGCTTCGAGGATGGATGTGCCAAGCCGGGAGGAGGTTTCGGTCAGTATTTCCAGAAAAACCCGGGTAGCCTGAATGCGCTGTCCATAGGGTTTCAGCATGTGGGTCTCGGTAACGAAGGGGAATGCATTGAACAATGCACTGTAGCCGCTGGCATAACGCGGTCCTTCCATGAATCCGTTGAAGCCTTCTTCGGGACTGCTACCCCACACATTTACGTAGGGGCACATGGGCATACCGGCCGAATCCATACCGGCGTACAGGGCCGGCAGTACAGCGTCCTGCATGAGTTTCGAAATGTCGGGACTGAGTTTGTTGCGCTGAGAATCGATCAGGGTCATTACGTGCTGGTAATCGGCCCCGTCGGTGACATGGGTATCAACAAACACATCGGGGTTCCAGGCCTGGTACAGGCGTGTAAACGAGCGCGCATTTTCCGAATCGCATTTGATGAAGTCGCGGTTCAAGTCCAGGTTTCGTGCATTTCCCCGGAAGGCCACTGTGTCCGGCCCCGCCTGCCCCGACCGGAAGTAGGCTGATGTGATGTGCAGCCCATCGACGTTGTATACGGGAATGATGCACAGGACCAGGTTGCGTGGCAGTGCTTTTTTGCCCTTCAGGATGTCTTCCGCCCATTGCATGCAGGCCACGATTCCGTCGGGTTCACCCGGGTGGATACCGTTGTTCACCAGCACGATGACTTTCTCCTTCCGGTGCAGGGTTGCCGGGTCGAATTCCGCCTCCGGACTGATCACGAACAGGTCGAGTGGTTTGCCGCAGTCGGTCAGCCCGTACTGCAGCAGTTTGGCCTCGCGGTACTCCCGGTCGAGTTTGAGGTAATGCGAAATCACATCGGCATAAACCGGACCCGAACGTAAGGGCGTTGTTCCCCGGGGCTCTGGATACTGGGCGCTGGCAAGCAGGGCCCACAGCATGCAATTCAGGACGGATAGAATACGTAGCATTTCTGCAAAGATGCTGTATCGGTTTTTAGCAGCCGGGTTCATGTTGGTAACTCCGGAGTCGTTCATTCCGAATTGATTAGAGCCTGCCTTGCAAAATCGGCATCGCCATGCCGGGTCAAGCGTCTATTTTTGTAGCCTTATGACCAAGTTTTCCCACCTGCATGTCCACACTCAGTTTTCACTGCTCGACGGAGCGGCGGACATCGGGTCTTTGTATAAGAAGGCTGTGAAGGATGGCATGCCCGCGCTGGCCATCACCGATCATGGACACATGTTTGGTGCGTTCAAATTTGTGGCTGAAGCCGCCAAGCACAATACCAAGGAAAATCCCAACACCATCAAGCCTGTTGTGGGCTGCGAGTTCTACATGGTGAAGGAACGGCACAAGCAGCAGTTCACCCGCGATGAACGGGATGTTCGCTACCACCAGCTGCTCCTGGCCAAAAATGCCGAGGGATATCGTAATCTGGTCAAGTTGTGTTCACTCGGATACATCGAGGGCCTCTATGGTAAATATCCCCGCATCGACAAGGAGTTGCTGCTGCGGCACCACACCGGACTTATTGCCACCAGCTGTTGTTTGGGAGCCATCGTGCCGAATACCATTCTCAAGCAGGGGGAAGCCGCTGCCGAGCAGGAATTCAAGTGGTGGCTCGACCTCTTCGGGGAGGATTATTATGTGGAATTGCAACGCCACGACATCCCTGAGCAGATCAAAGTCAACGAGGTGCTGATCGGTTTTGCCCGGAAATACGGCGTGAAAATGATCGCCTCCAACGATTCGCACTACGTGGATCAGGAGGATGCGAATGCCCATGACATCCTGTTGTGCATCAACACCGGTGCCCAGCAGAGCATGCCCACCATGAAGGATTTCTCCGACGACGAATCGGTCGCACGGGGAACCCGCTTCGCCTTTTACAACGATCAGTTTTATTTTAAGACCACAGCCGAAATGCAGGAGCTTTTTTCCGACCTGCCCGAGGCATTGGACAACACCAACGAAATCGTCGATAAAATCGAGCCTCTGAGGCTGAAGCAGGACATCCTCCTTCCGCATTTCAAGGTGCCCGAGCCATTCACCACGCAGGACGAATACCTGCACCATCTGACCTATACCGGTGCACTTCAGCGGTATGGTCAACTCACACCCGATATTGAAGAGCGACTCAACTTCGAACTCTTCACCATCAAAACGATGGGGTTTGCGGGGTACTTCCTCATTGTAGCCGACTTCATCCGGGCCGGTCGCGACCTGGGCGTTTTCATCGGTCCGGGACGTGGTTCGGCCGCCGGGTCCGCTGTTGCCTACTGCATCGGTATCACCAATATCGATCCCATAAAATACAACCTCCTGTTCGAGCGATTCCTCAATCCCGACCGGAAGAGCATGCCCGATATCGACACGGATTTCGACGATGACGGCCGTCAGAAGGTGATTGATTATGTAGTGGACAAATACGGCCGCAACCAGGTGGCCCAGATTGTTACCTACGGCACCATGGCCGCCAAGATGAGCATCAAGGATGTGGCTAGGGTGCTGGATTTGCCCCTCGGCGATTCCAATGCACTGGCGAAACTGGTTCCCGAAAAACCCGGAATCGAATTGAGCCGGGTGTTGACTGCGCCCATCGATGGCGATAAAAGCCTGAAGGAGAAAGAATCGCTCAACTCCGATGAAATCGAGCAGGTGAAGCAGTTGCGCAGCATCATGAATGGTGACGATTTGCGCTCGCGTGTGCTACAGGAAGCGCTCGTACTGGAAGGCTCGGTCCGCAATACAGGTATCCACGCGGCTGGCATCATCATCGCACCCATGGACCTCACCGAGATCATTCCGGTGGCCACCTCCAAGGATACGGAGCTGCTCATCACCCAGTTCGATGGTAAGGTGATTGAAGATGCCGGCGTGATTAAAATGGATTTTCTGGGTCTCAAGACCCTCACCATCATCAAGGATGCACTGCGGCTGATCCGACAGAATCACGGCGTCGATATTGACATCGATACCATACCGCTCGATGATTCCCGTACCCTGGAGCTGTATCAGCGCGGTGAAACCAACGGCACCTGCCAGTTCGAATCGGTGGGGATGCAGAAATACCTCAAGGATCTGCGTCCCGATAAATTCGAAGACCTCATTGCGATGAATGCCCTGTTCCGTCCGGGACCGCTGGCCTATATTCCCAA
>JBJTJB010000212.1:0-6187 GCA_046095245.1 Bacteroidota bacterium
CAATGCGATGGCCTTTTCAATCATGTGTGACGCTGATACGGTCACCCGGGGATTCAGGGTCACCGACGTAAAGCGACCTCCCCCTGTTTTCCCCGGACCTTCCGTCTCTGTCATTTCCCCCAGCGCATGATCGGAATAGTCTGTTACGACCACTCCGGCATCGGCGCACAGGTGCAAATACCACAGCATGTGGCATGAGGCGATGGCTGAAACGAACAACTCCTCGGGGTTGTGTTTTGTATGGTCTCCGCGGAATGCCGGGTCGGATGATCCGGCAATTGTCACTTTGTTGTCGATGGAGATGAGGTGGTCGCGGCTGTACGCACGGTAATCCCTTGTTCCGGAACCTGTGTTACCGGTCCACTGCAAGGTGATGGCGTAGGTATGGACTGCAGGATTCTTCATGGATGGATCTGTCTTTCGTTGGAAAGGACCAATTTACCCACTAAATCGAGGACGTCCTTGATAGGCCCTCTGCCTCCTTCAAGCGGCCAATTGCGTTGGGTGTCTAATCCCGTGACTACAAAACAGAATCGTAACTCAGCGCTTGCTGATCTTGTTATGCGAAATCGCTTTTTGACGGCTGCACCTGAAACGGGTCATGTCGGTAGGCTGATTCTTCGAATGCTTATGGCTGACCCCGCTGTTCACCCGTTTTCTCCAGAGGTTAAAACTGCTGCGCTTCAGTTCTCGGCGCATCAGGGCAATGACATCGGCTTCCGATAGTCCGAATTGAACGGCAATCGCTTCGAAGGGCGTGCGGTCTTCCCAGGCCATCTCGATGATGCGGTCTTTGTCGGTTTGTAGCATGCGGTAAAACACCAAGGGTGTCCTGTATAAACACGGCGAAATGGAATTGGTTTTACCCTTTATCCCTTTTAACTGCTACCTCCGGATGGTCGAGTGCTCGTGCTTCTCCCAGTACAGGCGATACCCATGCTCATCTTCGTAAAACTTGATATCGAAGGCATAGGTTCCCGACTTCACTTTCCTCGACTTGGTTCCACAGGGACGTGGCAATTGGGGATGATCCTTCCCATTGATGTGGGCGTAAGGGCGGAAAAGCGGAACCATGCCCTGCATGGTGAATGAGCGCAGTGATCGCAATTCAAGAACGGAGTCTTTGGGTAATGGACCAAGCACCTGTTTTTCGAACACCAGTGAATCCAGATCGTAGCCGCTTGTATTGTACAGAGTGATATGAAGCACCTGTCCTACACATGAACCGCTGCATACGAGAAGGCAAAAGAAAAGTCCGACATGCCTGTCCAAACGCATCCTCATGATACACTTGCGCTTAGGGGGTAACAGTAAGGCTCAACACCTGCATCAATTGGCGGCGATCTTCAACTTCGAGAAGGTGTCGTTGCGAAGTGATTCCAGTGCCTTGGTGTAGAAGGTATTGATGTCGTTGATGATGTAGTAGTAGGCCGTTGTGTTCCACAGGTCGCGTGCGATGAGCGCCTTGAGTTGGGTTTTGATGAGTTTTTCGGAGGTCTTGAATCCCTTCTCATCGTATTTCACGTTTTTCTTTTCCGCATAGGCGATGAAGTCTTTCATGAAGGTCTCATCGCAGTAAAACCCATTGCCAAAAGCGTTCACATCCGCATAGGTGGTCTTCAGTGCCGCGCGGCGCTCATCTACATAGCTCAGCGAAAAATCGTTGAGGACCCCGTTGCGGCGCAGCTCATCGTAGTACTTGCTGCTCATGCTGGTGTCGAGGGGGACAAACAGGTCGGGCATGATACCTCCCCCTCCATATACCACACGTCCTCCATTGGTTTCGTACTTGAGGGAGTCAACGAATTTGATGCTGTCGGCGCTGTACAATTCCCCGTGTTCGAAGCGTTTGCTGATGTCGAGGTCGTAGTTCTCGTCACCGGCTGCATAGGGTTTTTGAATACAACGTCCGCTTGGGGTGTGGTAGCGTGCAATGGTGAGGCGAACGGCTGACCCGTCGGGCAAAGGGAAGGGTTTTTGCACCAGTCCCTTTGCGAAGGTGCGACGGCCGATAACAAGACCACGGTCCCAATCCTGTACGGCACCGGTCACGATTTCACTCGCCGATGCAGAGCTTTCATCCACCAGTACGATGAGTTTACCCTTCTCCCATCCGCCCGTGTTCGTCGAATAGGATTCCTGCCTGGGCTGGCTTCGGCCCTCGGTGTACACGATGCGCTTACCGGTACTGAGAAATTCATCGGCCAGTTCGATGGCCCGGTTAAGGTAACCACCGCCGTTGCCGCTCAGGTCGAGTATCAGGCTTTGGATGTTGTGTTCCTGCTTCAGCTTGGCCAGCGCTTCACGGAATTCGTCTACCGTGGTATCGGCAAAGCGTGAGATCTTGATATAACCCACCCCGGGAGCCGCTTCGTAGGAAGCATCCAGACTGAACAGGGGAATCTTATCGCGGGTGATGGTGTACATCACCAGGTCTTTTTCGCTTCGGCGGGCAATGCCTACCTTGACTTTGGTGCCTTTGTCGCCACGCAGTTTCTTCAATACATCGTTGTTCTTGATACCGATGCCGGCTACGGTACTGTCGTTGATGGTGACAATGCGGTCGCCGGAACGGATACCCAGTTTTTCGGAAGGACCACCGGGAATGGTTTGTGTCACCATGATGGTGTCCTCCAGTATATTGAACTGGATACCCACGCCTTCGAACTTACCCACCAGCGGCTCGTTCACTTCCTTGAGTTCTTCGGAAGGAATATACACCGAGTGCGGATCGAGCTCCTTGAGCAGAGCGCGGATGGCATCTTCGGTGATTTTCTTCTCATCGACCGAGTCAACGTAGGCGTAGCTGACCATGTTGAGCAGGGCATCGATTTTTTCGGCCTGGTTGATCGACTGGGCCAGGCTGGGCGACAGATGAAGCAGGAAAAACAGGAAGAGCGAAAGGGAACGTTTGTGGATTCGGAACATCGGACGGAGTGGTGTAAGCATAGACGCAGGGCAAAGCGGATTTATTGTACGGAGCAAACCGCAATAGGTTCGCCGGGGTGAAGGTAGCGTGTTTCGTCGCCGCTGCAGGCCTGTCACCCCCAACGGGTCATTTTGGCAGATTTTCCCTGCTGGCACCGTTCTTGAAACGGGCGCGAACCGATTCATCACCCCCCCCCGAAATCAAGAGAACCATGTCGACCACAACCGGAAAAATCAACGTCCAGACCGAGAACATTTTTCCCATCATCAAAAAATTCCTGTACAGCGACCACGAGATTTTCCTGCGCGAACTGGTGGCCAACGCCGTGGATGCCACGCAGAAGTTCAAAACCCTGAACGCCATTGCCGAGAAGCCCGTCGAGTCCGGAGAGTTGTTTGTGGAGGTCCTCATCGACAAGGATGCCCGAACCCTCACAGTGCGCGACCGTGGAGTAGGGATGAATGCCGCCGAGGTGGATAAATACATCAATCAGATCGCTTTTAGTGGTGCCGAGGAGTTCGTGAACACCTACAAGGACCAGCAGGCTGCACAACTTATTGGCAAGTTCGGCCTGGGATTTTACTCGGCTTTTATGGTGTCCTCGCAGGTAGAACTGTACACCCGTTCGTGGCAGTCGCCCGCTGCCGATGGTGTGCGCTGGTCCTGCGATGGAAGTCCTGAGTTTACCCTCAACACCGCGGAAAAGACCGACCGCGGAACCGATGTGGTACTCCACATTGCCGAGGATGCACTGGAGTTTTTGGAGACCGAGCGTATCGATGCCCTGCTCCGCAAATACTGCGCATTCCTTCCGGTGGAGATCCGCTTTGAAGGCAAGACCATCAACAACACGGCTCCGGCCTGGGTGCGTAAGCCCAGCGAACTGGACGATGAAGCCTACAAGGCGTTCTACCGTGAGTTATACCCCTTCGCAGAAGACCCCCTGTTCTGGATCCACCTCAATGTCGATTACCCCTTCAACCTGACCGGCATCCTGTACTTTCCGCGACTCAAAAAACAGGTCGAGGTTCAGAAAAACAAAATACAACTCTACTGCAGGCAGGTGTTTGTCACCGATTCCGTTGAAGGCATCGTACCCGAATTCCTGACCCTCCTGCATGGCGTCATCGATTCGCCCGATATTCCGCTCAACGTTTCGCGCAGTTACCTGCAAAGCGATGCCAACGTAAAGAAGATCAGCAATCATATTCTCAAGAAAGTGGCTGATAAGCTCGAGGAACTGTTCAAGGAGAACCGGGCGGATTTCGAAGCGAAGTGGGATGATATCGGGGTCTTTATCAAATACGGGATGCTCAGCGAGGAGAAATTCTTCGATCGGGCACGCAAATTCTGCCTGTTGAAGAATGTCGATGGCAAGTACTTCACCTTCGACGAATACCGCGAACTTATCCGATTGAACCAGGAAGACAAGGACAAGAAGTTGGTACACATTTACACCACCCGACCCGATGAGCAGCACCTGTTTGTGGATGCAGCCAAAGCCAAGGGGTATGATGTGTTGTGCATGGATGGAGTACTGGATTCACACATTGTCAATTTCCTGGAGCAGAAACTCGATCAGGTTGGATTCGTTCGGGTCGATTCCGATACGGCGGATAATCTGGTGCGTAACGATGATCAGCGCGTGTCTGTTTTGGACCAGGCCCTGCAGGATGAACTCAAAAACCTGACGGAGTCGCAGGTCGACAAAGTGCGTTTCACTGTATCCATGCAACCCTTGTCATCCGATGATGCTCCTGTCCTGGTTACGCGACCCGAGTTCATGCGCCGCATGAAGGAGATGTCGTCCATGGGCGGCGGGTATGGGTTTATGGGCGAAATGCCTGAGCAATTCCAGTTGGTTGTCAATACAAACCACCCCTTGATGAAAAAGGTGCTCGACACCGGCGACACCGAGGTCCGTAGCGAAAAGATCCGCCAAGCCGTCGATTTGGCGCTTCTCACGCAGGGATTATTGAAGGGCGAAGAGCTCTCGCGCTTCCTGAAGCGAAGTGTGGCTTTGCTGGAGGTATAATTCAACTCCCTGTTCCATCAAATCCGTCGTTTTAACGCCACGGTAGCAGCGAGAAAAACGGGCGCAGCGCACGATTTTCAATCGTATCATGTTGCGTGCGTTATTGAACGCGTTTCACGCTTCGTTCAGGCAAATGATTTACCTACCTGATGGATTTTTCGGAATGGCAGGCAGGTATCGTTCTGCCAAGGCCAAGCACGTGTCTGGTGTTCGAAAATTAAGCGCTTGCTACTGATTCCGGTGGTATAGGTACCGGGTGAAGCTGGGGGTGAAAAGCAAGGCAAAGATTCCGATACCAAGCAAGAGCAGCACATTGGCTCCCGGCCAATGCAGGATTTTGAAAAGAAACCCCAGGGTTGTGAGCGAAATGGAGCAGGCTCCGGTAAATAAGGCGATCGATTTCATAGTCGTGTGAATTAACGGGTTACATGTTGAGATACATTTCTGCCGGTAACTGAAGTTGACCCCGGCACTGATCGGAACTTAGAGTCCTCAACTACTTTGGAGGCACAAGTGGTTAACGGGAATGCCGGATCGATATTGCGCAGACCACCGGAATCGGTGTATCTTGTGGAGCACGCTACCGGATATGGAGTTGATGGTCTCCCCTTAGAAATCGTGTTGGGAAGACAGGCGAATGCAATGAAGTTGATTGGTTATGAAGGCCCTATACCGTTTTGTATTGAACACGATCCGTAAGGATGTCGTGGTGCGGACCCGCTGGCTCGGCGAGGACACCTGGGCGATGGCGCTTTATCCCTTCATTTTGGTGAACCGCCGAAACCGCTGCACGCAGCGACTGCTTTTGCATGAGCGCATTCATTTGGCGCAACAGCGTGAACTTCTGGTCCTTCCGTTTTATGTGTGGTATTGCCTGGAGTACGGGTACAATCTGCTCGTGTACCGTGATCGTGACAAAGCATATCGGAATATCAGTTTTGAGCGGGAGGCCTATTATGGCGAGCAGTTTCGCGATTACCTGCAGGAACGAAAACTGTTTGCCTTTTTCCCATTCCATTTCAGGCGGAAGCCCCCAACCAGCCGCTGAGAAAAACGTTTACAAACGGCTGCACACGGAATAACCGGCGTGGGATCGATTTTGTCGTTTTAGTTTTGTGGAAGCTCACCAGCAAGTTACCAACAAAAGCCTGCGCCGGCCGAGGAGGATGCGGTGAAACAGCAGGGAATATGTACCTTTGATCACTGATCAAAGGTACATATTC
>JBJTJB010000213.1:0-10341 GCA_046095245.1 Bacteroidota bacterium
CGCACCTTGCTGAGTTTGCCGTAACTCACCAGTCCCCAGAGAATGATTTCCTTGAGCAGTGCCCGTTCGGCCGGATCCTGAACCGGGTAGTGTTTATCAATGAGTGCATCCAAAACCGGTACGCGGTCGAGGGTGGTACGATAGGTCTTGTCATCCAGGTCCTCGGTGAGGTCGCACTCCCCGCTGTGGTTCACAAACCAATCGATAATGCCGTTGTAGTACGCCTTTTGCTCCTGTTTTTCCAATTTGGGGATTTTAGGGAAGATGGCATCGTAGGTGCTGCGCACAGCCTCTTGAATGAGGTGGGCCGCCACAAACCGTGCGCCTTCCTGTTCCCCTTCATAGGCAACTTCCATTTTGCCGGTGAGGGCGGGAACGATTCCGGCGAAATCGCCCAGGCGTACGGCGGTATGATCGAGGTTGTGCTTTAGGGCACGCAGCTCGGCCGCACTCACCAGGTTTTCGTAAGCTGTAATACTCATGCGGGCACTGATGCCGCTCTTCACATCTACGTATTCACTGTTACGCGCTTCAAAAGCGACCTGCTCGATCAGCTGCTTTGCCAGATGCGGGATGTGAATCCGGTCGGCCTGTTCCGGTCGTATGCGGACCTCCTGCGCCGTGATGTGTGCAGCAGTGGCAACATCCGCAGGGTAGTGGGTCAAAATCTGCGACCCGATCCGGTCCTTGAGTGGCGTGACAATGCTGCCGCGGTTGGTATAGTCTTCGGGGTTGGCTGTAAATACGAACTGGATATCAAGCGGGAACCGCAACTTGAAACCCCTGATCTGAATATCCCCTTCCTGCAGGATGTTGAATAAGGCAACCTGTATCCTGGCTTGCAGATCGGGCAATTCGTTAATCACGAAAATGCAACGGTGCGCCCGGGGAATCAATCCGAAATGGATGACGCGCTCATCGGCATACGATAGTTTGAGGTTGGCGGCCTTGATCGGATCCACATCCCCGATCAAATCGGCTACTGTCACGTCCGGTGTGGCCAGTTTCTCCACGAAACGTTCTGATCGGTGTACCCAGGTGATGGGGGTTTGATCCCCCAGTTCGGCCAACAGGCTTCGGGCATGGTGCGAGAGTGGTGCCATGGGATCATCGTTCACTTCGCTACCCGCTACCACAGGCATCCACTCATCCAACAGGTTTACCAGCATGCGCGCCAAGCGTGTTTTGGCCTGACCCCGCAAACCAAGCAGGTTGATGTGGTGACGGGAGAGAATGGCTCGTTCCAACTCGGGAAGAACCGTGTGTTCGTATCCGAAAATTCCCGGAAAGGGCTGATCCCCCCTGCGCAATGCACTTACCAGGTTTTCGCGCAATTCATCGCGGATGCTGCGGCTTTTGCACCCCGAACGCTTCAATTCGGCGAGGGGATGTATTTCGGGAGGGGTGTTGTTCACGGGATTGAGGATTTAAGATAAAAGATCAATTGTTTCGTACACTTTTCCGGGCCAACAGCGACCATCGCCCTGCATCATTCATCCAGACCAGGAGAATGTCCATGTCCAGTTCGAGCGCTTTGCCTTCGAGCAGCATCGATACGTTGACTTCTGCATTGACCAATGCCGTGCGGTCGTAAATGCGAACGCGTGAGCTGCGTGTTTCGATGCGGCGGTAATCGTGTTGACCGCTCATGATACTGCGAATGACTTCGGCCTTGGTTTGCGATAAGCCATTGCTGTGGCCATAGGTCACATCGTCAGAGAGTAGGTGGCCGAGTGTAGTGCTATCGCGATTCAGAATGGCAATGCGCAACTGTTGCATGGCTTCCTCCACCTCCCGCTTCGTATCGCTATTCTCTTGTGCATGACTTGCTGTGCTGATCATCGTCAGCACAAGGCACACAAGTAACACACAACGGTTCGGTATTCGTGGATTGATCATGCGATTCGATCAGTGTTTGGTTCCGGAGCGACGGGACGTGTAATCCTGAAATATGAGTTGTCCCAGGCCTTTGAGTCCGGCGTAATAGGCTTTCCCCTCGTTGGCCTCTGAGAACCGACGGATGAATTCCTGCAGATACGAATCGCGGGCAATCATGAACGTGGTAATGGGGATGTGCAGCTTCCGGGCACGTTGCGCTTCTGCATAACAGCGCTCCACAATTTGCCGGTCGAGCCCGTTGCTGTTGAAATAATAGCTTCCATCGCTGTTACGCAAACAACTCGGCTTCCCATCTGTAATCATGAAAATCTGTTTGTTGGTATTGCGCTTGCGCCGGAGGATGTCCATGGCAAGCTGCAAGCCGGCCACGGTATTGGTATGATACGGCCCAACCTGCAGGTATGGCAGGTCCTTGAGGGTAACGGGCCAGGCATCGTTCCCGAACACGATGATATCCAGGGTGTCTTTCGGATAGCGGGTACGGATCAACTCGGCCAGGGCCATGGCCACCTTTTTGGCCGGCGTGATGCGGTCTTCACCGTAAAGGATCATGCTGTGACTGATGTCGATCATCAGCACCGTACTCATCTGCGCTTTGTGATAGGTATCCTCTACCACCAGGTCGTGTTCGCCGATACGGAGTTCATCGATTCCGTTCGACACCTGTGCATTGCGCAAACTCTCGGTAACGGATATCCGTTCCAGCGGATCGCCGAAACGGAATGCACGGACTTCGCCGGTATGTTCATCGCCCTGTCCGGTATGCGAGGTGGTGTGTTGTCCGGTACCCGAACGCTGCAAACGGCCAAACAACTGCTCGAGGGCCGACTGCCGGATGAGGCGCTCCATCTTGCCGGTAATTACGGCTCCGCCCTTCCCTTCCTGGTCCTCTGATCGGATATAGCCTTTGCGTTTGAGGTCCTCCACAAAATCGTCGAGGGTATAATCCGGCGTACTGAGGTTGTATTCCCGGTCGAGTTCCTTCAGCCATTCCATGGCTTCATCAAAATCGCCCGAGGTATGCACAATCAATTCCTGAAACACCTCAAACAGGCGATCGAAGGGATCCTGCTCGGGAGCCGAGAATGGTGTAAAGGTGTAGCCGGAACGCATCGAATACTGAACAAACCGAATGGGATAAAGTTAGTGGGCTGTTGCGCTGCGGTCAACACTGCGCCCCTTTGGCTGGCTGATTCCCTGCAGAATGACAGGAATCACAGAACGAAGCGGAATGGGGAGGCTTCATGTCAGACTATGGTAACGGGTTTAAGCACTGAATCGTGTCATAGTACGGCTATACCGGTCCCTGCTTGTGCTGAGCGTAGCCGAAGGGCCGGGGTTTCGACTACGCTCAACCACCGGATTATCGCCACATCATCAAATCGGCTCATCAGCACATCATCACCGTCTGTGTTTGCACACAAATTCCGGGTTCGGCCCAGTAGCAGAGGCTTTGCAACGAATTAGGGCTCAGAAACCGGTACGGCTATACCGGTCCCTGCTTGTGCTGAGCGCAGCCGAAGCGAGCGGAAGCAGAAGGGCCGGGGTTTCGACTACGCTCAACCACCGGATTATCGCCACATTATCAAATCATCACATCGCCACATCATCAAATCACCACATCATCACATCGGCACATTATCACATCGGCAAATCAACATACTCATCTAAAATCGAACTGAACGGTTAACTGCGTCCTAAACGTAATCGTGAACCGTGTATCAGCTCCATAATCGGGTACATACGGAGGTTACATTCAGTACTTTTGATCACCAATCCCCACCGTATGCGTCTGTTCTTGCTAACCACCTTATGGCTATGTCTTTTTGGAACCCTATCGTCCGCCCAGTGGACCGACATCAGTTACCCGACCAGCAATCGACTATACTGCGTGCAAAGCGCTGCCAATGGCCAGGTGTGGATCGGTGGACTCAACGGCAGTTTGCGTTCGACCAACGGGGGGTCAACGCTCAATTGCGTGTATGCGGTAGATGGGACTTTGGGCAATGCGCAGATTTTCGGCAGCTTCGGTGACCTGCACGTCACCGGGACCAACAGTGCCGTTTCGGCCGGCTTTTTCTTTTTGGGGAACGACCTGATCATTTACGGTACGGCAAACAGCGGCACCTCCTGGACACAGCAGTACTATTCCAATTCCGGTTCGGCTCCGCGGTATATGAACGCCTTGGCCTTCAATGCTTCGGGATTCGGTCTGGCCGTGGGTTCGACCGGACGTGTGCTTGCTTCAACCAACAACGGCACCACCTGGTCATCGTATACATCCGGCATTACGGCCGACCTCAAAGACGTCGCCTGGACAGGAGGCAACACATGGGTAATGGTATCCGACAACGCCATTTACCGGTCTACCAACAATGGTCTTGCCTGGACGCAGGTTGGCAACAACAACAGTACCCTGGAGCGGGTTTCGTTCGCCCCGAACTCAGCGACCGGTTACACCGGAGGGTATGGTGATCTGCAAAAAAGCAGCGATGGTGGACTGACCTGGTCAGCCTTAAAATCACCTCCGGGTACCATCCGGTCTTTGTTCGCCTACAGCAACGATACGGTGTATGTTGGGACAACCACAGGCCTCTACCGATCCATCAGCGGAGGGCAATACTGGGAGTCGTTCAACGTACCCGGATTCGAAACTCCCTATGGCATCCATTTCTACGACGGGCTGAATGGTATGGTGGTGGGCGATAGCGGATTCGTGGCGAAAACAAGCAACGGGGGTGGAGTTACCACGCCCGTCTCCCAATTTGAGGCTTCGGGAACCCTGGTGTGTGATGGCAACTTGCTAACGATGAACAACTACGGTAGTCCGTCCTGGTCCTACCAGTGGCTGGTGAACGGTGTCGTGCAAAGCACGCAGTTCGCACCGGTACTGACATTCAACACACCGGGAAGCACAACCATTCAGCTGGTATCGAGCGCGAATGGGAATTCGGATACCGCATCAAGCACTATCAGCGTAATTCCCATTCCGGATGTCTTGCCCTTTACGGTGGTGAACGACAGCATCTGTCAGGGTGGTACCGGTATTTTTTACGTGAACAACAGCCAACAGAATGTCAACTATGCCCTTTTCGACGGAATAAACCAGATCGGTATTTCCAAATTCGGTACGGGCGGTACGCTGACTTTCCTGACAGCAACAAACCAAACCGTGGTTAAACCCTATCGGATTCGCGGTGTTTATGTGAACGCGTGTGGAGCCGACACCTTGTATGTAGAAGACTCCCTCTACATCGCCATTCCCGCCGCATCGGTTTCGGCTATGCTTTACCGTGATACGATTTGCACTGGAGATACTACCACAATGCTGGTGTATAATTCAGAACCCGGATGGGAGTACTACTGCTCCAACGCAACGAATATCCGCGTGCAGGGCAACGGAGGCACCATCCAGATTCCGATCGGCCCCATCACCTCTACTGTCACCATCACTGTGAATGCGCTTTTTATTGCGCAAAGCTGTCTGAAGACCCTGCCCGGTACTTTCACCTTACGGTTTATTTCTTCATCGGCGTCCATTGTGCCGGGCACCTTGCAAGGGGCACCGAACCAAGCCATCACCATGTCGGCATCTAGTACCGGCTACAACACCTGGCTCTGGAATTTTGGACAGAATGCCTCCCCCTCGACCGGAACAGGGAATGTGCCGGTTGCGCCGAGCTACACGCAGTCGGGCATCGATACGGTCACCCTCACCCTGCGTCTGGATAATACCTGCGAGCGGGTTGTAAAAAAAGCCGTGTACGTGTACAATACGCTGGCTGCGTCCTCCCTAGATACCTGCAGCGTCGATACCGGTTCGGCCGGACTCAGCCCTTTGTTCACCCGCTTCCACCTCGACCCGATCAACGGGTTCCACATCGCCTCCTACAGCGTGGCATCCACGCCATTCCCGTTCACTCCCTTCATCGTCAAGTATGACTCGACCGGAAAAAGGATTTTCAGCGAAGATTTCTTCTACACTGGCAACAATCCCGGTGCGCAGGGATTGCCTACGGGTGTCACTTCGGATCAATTCGGCAATACCTACGTGAGTTGCAGCATGAAAGTGCCCAGCAGCTATAACATCTTGGGTAATATATTGCGCCACAAGAACGGACTGGTCAAAATCGGAAGCCGGGGGAATTACCAGTGGGCCATCGAGAGTCCTGCAGCGGTATTCACCGATCTGATCACCATCGACAACCGGGTATTGGCCATCGGACACAATGCCTGGAATGGTGTACAGTTCCAGACACCGCACGGCGGATATACCTACACACCATCCATTACAAACCGGGGCGATGCCTTCGTGATGGAAGTCGCGGAGGATGGCCGTATCGTCGGTTTCGATGCCTTCGGCGGCATGGGCAACGGTGGAGTAAGCGCTCCTGCCAAGTTCCGGCCGAACCTGACCGTTAGCAACGGCTTCGGAGCTACGGATACCCTACGCCGTAACCTGATGGCGGTGCCCAATGGCAGCGGGTCCATGCTCATCGGAGGATTTTTCGATGCTTCCAGTATCAATCAGCCCATCCTGTTCAACCAGACAACACTTAGCAACACATTGCCGGTGGGCACATTCTCTGAACGGACCCTGTTCATCGCCCGTTACAACGTGCAAAACGGTTTCTCCTCAGCGGTGACCCTGCTGAGCGGTTCACCCGACTACATCTGCGATTTCAAGGAGGATGCAAACGGGAATTTCGTAGTGGCCGGCCGTACGAAGAACAAGATCGTGACCAGCGCCGGTACGCGCATCCTTCCCATCAACAACCAGGAGAACCAGTTCCTCGCCTCGTTTACACCAGGTGGTACGCTGAACTGGATGGTACTGGCCGATTCCATGCTCTTCCGCTCCATCAGCACGCACCCCGACGGCTCGGTGACCCTCACGGCCACCATGACCACCAAGTTCCTGATTGTTGATGCAGCGAGCAATCCGGTGAATGTATCGCCTGCTCCTTCCTCTGGAACATTCCTGCTGCGATTCAATAGTTCGGGTACACTGATTGCTGCCGACCGCATCAGCAGCTTCCAGGCCATGGGCTCGGTGCAGGACGCCTGCGGAAACATCCACTCCCTGATCAGCACCACCAGTGCCTTGTCTACACGACCCCTTCACACCATACACAGCATCAACGGCAACTGCTCGCCCAACTGCTACGTGGGCTATGATCCCAGCCTGCTCGATGCCGGTATTGAGACCGTCACACTGAGCGATACTACGGCAGGTGGTCCCCCGCAGCGGAGCCTGACTGTGAAACTGAGGAGCCATTCCGTACAACCCATCGCAAACATCCAGGTGGCCTGCCGCATCAACAACGATCCGGTGCAGTTCCTGAACTGGAACGGAAATATGCTGACGGCCGATACACTGCTGCTCACCCTTTCCAACTACACCTTCAACCGAAGCTACAACCGTATCCGCGTATGGATCGAAAGCGTGAATAACGGCCTGGATGACCGACAAGAGAACGACAGTGTATCCATGGGACAAGTCGTCTGCCAGAACCCGCTTGCCGGCACCTACTCCCTCGGCTGTGACACCTGCTATTTCGACTCTTTCCAGTCTTCGGCTACCACACTGCGCCGCTGCGGGGTATCCTCATCGGTGACCATCGCCATCCAACCGGGTACTTATTTAGAACAGGTGCTGATGGATTCGATACCCGGAGCGGGACCAACAAGCCGGATCACCTGGACTTCGGCGAATGGAGATGCATCCTCCGTCACGCTAGATATGGGTTGCAACGGTTCTTTCGATCGGGTACCCCTGATCATGCGCCGTACCCATTACTGCACGATTGACGGAATCACCATCCGGAATACGATTCCCCGGGCACTCGATGCCATGATAAACGGTACTGCGTCGCGAGGATTGATTGTCATGGAAAATATGCGGAACACTTCCATCCGCAACTGCCGGTTGTTCGGCGCACAGCCCTCCGCTGCTGTCAGCAATACTGCCTCACTGATCTGCTCGGGGGACTACCTGTCCAACATCACCATCGAAAACAACACGATGGAAGGCGGCGACTACGGAGTCTACTTTTTTACCAGTGCCGTGATTCCACGGGCAATCGTTATCCGGAACAACACCATGAAGCAAACCGAGGGTATCTACCTGTACAACTGCGACAGTGTAATCGTAGACAGGAACACCTTAACAGCCATCGGCGTGACAACCAATTCAGTGAATACCGCCATCAACCTGTATGAAGGCGACACCCTGCAGGTTACCAACAACCTGGTGAGCAACGAAAGCTTCGGCCAGACCGCCTTGAATATCAAGTGGTGCAATTGTCCACCGTCGCTGCCCTGCCTCATCGCCAACAACAGCATCGGCAGTGCGCCTCGTTTCCTGACGACACCGGGTGCGGATTTCCTTGGTGATAATTTCACCGTGGTCCACAATTCGTTCGGGCAAGGCATAAAACTGTATGGAGGCAATAACCTCGTTTTTGTGAACAACCTGGTGCGCTCGAACGGTTCATACGCCATCGAAATTTCAAGTCTAATCGGTGCCGGTTCCTTCAATAACAACCGGTATCAGTCGAGCGGATTTCCTATCACATTCAAGTACAACGGCAACAACTACACCCTGGCCACCTGGAGAACATTAAGCGGTTATGACAGCGCTTCCGATTCGGTCACTGCGACCTACAGGACACTCACGGATATGCATCTCCGTTCTGCCGTTTCCATGCCCGGTGTGCCCTGGCCCGGAATCACCTCCGATATCGACGGAGAACCCCGCAGTGCGACGGCACCTACCATAGGGGCGGATGAATTCAGTCCTACTGCTGCTATGAGCGCCGTCTGGCCCGGCGATTGCGACAGTTCCGCTGTGGTGGACAATTTCGATTACCTGCCCATCGGACTCAACTACAACCGCTTCGGCACATCACGCCCGGAAGCTTCCACGGCCTGGACTGCTCAAGCTTCCCTTTTATGGAACGATTGGCAAGCAGGAGGTGTCAACCTTCACCATGCAGATGCCGACGGCGATGGTGTCGTTACGGCCGCCGATACGACTATCATCCAAGAAAATTTAAATCTGTTTCATGCTACACCGCCTCCGCCGGCTCAACGCGTTAACACAGCGCCCGATCTCACCATTAGCACGAACACCACTGTTGTAATACCGGGTGATACCGTGAAGCTGATTGTCACTGCAGGAAGTACGGCGCAAGCGGTATATAATCTGGCCGCGATCGGTTTCCGGATTCCTGTACCGGCTTCGCTCATTCAGCCCGGTAGTTTTCAAATCAAGGTTGACAGCGGCTGGATTTGTCCGGATGCAAAGTGCCTCGTATTCCAGCTTGCCGATGAGCAGAACGGTATCGCAGCCATGAGTGTGGCACGCATTGATGGATCGGGTCCCGATGGTTCCGATACCCTGGCGACCATTTCCTTCGTTGTCAGTTCTACCTATAGCGGATCGCCGATTATTACCATCACGATCGGAACATACCAAGCGTATGATCCGGCCTCCACATTCATCCCCATGAATACGAATGGGGTGCAGATCACGTTCCCGACCACCAACACATCGCTTCAGGAAGTTATTGAAGGCCTGTCCCTGTTCCCAAATCCCACGGCCAACCACTCCCGGTTACAGTTTCGCTACTCCGGAGCTCAGCCCATCAGGGCAGAACTTCAACTCCTCGACCTGTCGGGACGTACACTTTTCGTACAACCTGTTTCCATTGTTTCCGGACCCAATACCGTTCAGATCAACACCGGGGACCTCGCGCAAGGCGTCTATCTCGTGAGATTGGTAGGGCCGGGGTTGAATCACGTGAAACGGCTGGTAAAAACTCCGGGGCAATACTAAACCATCTACTTTGGGGTTAAGGGCCGGGGATGATTTATTATCGGACCTGACGGTTTATTAATCTATACGTTCCTGTTTCGTGTTCCGATTTTTCCTTTTGCTTCTTTCTTTTCTTTAGAAGAAAAGAAACAAAAGAATCGTTGTGCAAACAAGGCCGGGATGCGATGGTGATTTGAAGTTGGAATTTATTGTTTTGGTCTCTGATCCCGCCCTACGCCTGACCCGGACTGTGTTTGTGCAGGTTCGGGCGATGATCCGGGGTTTCGGTACTGAACCGTAGCGTAGCCTCTGGTTCAGTGCTCAACCACCGGATTATCATCACATCGCCACATCATCAAATCACCATGCTTCGACTGCGCTCAGCACAAGCATCATCACATCATCTCTCTGTGAATCGGGAAACGCGTGGTTAAAGACCGGTTCTGATTGGTGAACGGATGCTTGATTAAAGGGTGCATGCGCTCGAGGGTCATTTAAAACAAATTTAACCCGAGGATGTTATCTTTTCTATACTTTCAATCTTCCGTTCTGCACAACCCGGGCCAGCATGCCTCGTATTCACCAAAACCTGCTATCGTATTTTGCCATCGTGTGTCTGGTGT
>JBJTJB010000214.1:0-8525 GCA_046095245.1 Bacteroidota bacterium
AAATAATAGTTGATTCTCACGATTTTTAACACAGCAAAAAACAAAATCTGCCCTGATTCTCCCAATATTTTTGGTGAATAGGCTTATTTTATTGGCGAATGTTTTTCATTCTGTATGGACTAATCGTCTCTTACCCGGGCAACAAAAACCCGGCATTGGCCGAATACACCAATGACCAAAATTCGTTTCTGGCGTATTTGTATTGGTCAAAACGGGCTTTCATAAGCGTTAAGCTCTTACGCGATAGCCCTGAGCGTACGAAGATGTAAGGCTAGAGTGCCCCATAAAAGGCACCTGTGATTGAGCGCGAAAGGCCTTACCAGTTGCAGTGTTTGATATTTATCTGATCCGCACCTCATCATCATATCATAAAATCAAAACATCATCAAATCGGCACATCATCAAATTATCAAATCGGCACATCAGCACATTACCAAATCAACACATCAACACATCAATTCACAACAAAAAACCGGAGGAGTAATCTCCCCCGGTTCATATCTTTCAGGTTGTCTTAATTACGGTGCTGCACTGCCAACAAAGTTGAAGGCGTTGTTGTCGCTGATACCTTGGTCAAGGATATCCACTACACCATCTCCATTGATATCGGTGGGCAGATAGCCACCCGCGAAGTTGAAGCTGTCGTTGTCGATATTGCCCTGGTCAAGGATATCGACCACTCCGTCCTGTGGACTCACATCGCCGCTGAAGAAAGCGAAGATGCCAGTCGAAATTTCGAGCATATTGTCGCCATAGGCCTGGCTTGATGAGGTAGTGAAGTCGTAGGTAGTGTTGCCGTTGATGCTGACCGGCAAGGCACTCCAGGTCTGGATGGCATTGCGGTGTGTGACAACTACGTATTGCGAAGATCCCGTTGCGAGTGTGCCTGAAGGGATAACCAGTTGTGCAGTTCCATCGGTCTGTGCAACAACCACTCCGGAGGCCACGGTGGTGGATGTGTTCACCCCATCACGCAGTTCGATGAGTACCGTGTCCACTTCTGTCAGGCTAGTGCCAACACCGGCATTGAGCAAGGCAGGGACCATTCCAGACACACCATCGTAGAAGCCTTCCAAAATGAACTTCACCGTGAGCGTATCGTCGCTGGCACATGGCGTAAGGGTGAGCTGCAGGATTTCGGTAGTGCATCCCGTTACATAGCTGTACGTTCCGCTCTGCGTATACGTTACTGAATTCACGCTCCAGGTGTAGCTGTCGCAGGAGGTGGCACTTGTGGTGTTGCTGCTGGATGCCGTAATGGTCAACTGCAGGATGTTGAGCGTGCAACCAACCAATGCTGAATAGGTACCGGAAGCCGTGTAGGTTTGGCTGTTGACTGACCAGGTATAGCTGTCGCAAGCAGAGGCTGTGATGGAAGTGGTGGATGAAGGGGCGTAGTTCGTATCGTTGCTATCAATCAAGCCGTCGCAATCGTTGTCTATTCCACCATCGCAGATCTCCTGCGCCGTTGGATTGATGGCAGCATTCGCATCGTTGCAGTCGCTGCTGTTGCTAACGTATCCAGCTGGTTGGTTGCAGGTGCGAATCGTAACGTTCGCATCGCCGAATCCATCGGCATCAACATCAGCATACCAGAGGGGTTCACCGTTCACTACACTGTCGTCGCTATCGATGTCGCCATCGCAATCATCGTCGATTCCGTTGCAGACTTCAATACCGTTCGGATTGACTGAAGCAAGGTTGTCGTTACAATCCGAGTTGTCGAATACATAACCTGCTGGCTGTGTACACGCACTCAAGGTGTCGTTGTTGTTACCAAAGGTGTCACCGTCGAGATCACGATACCACACCGGAGGTGCGGTAAACAAGACGCTTACAGTATTGGAAGTTGTGGTACAACCATTGGCATCGGTGGCCGTGAAGGAATAGCTGCCGCTGGTAGTAGTTTGGATGCTGCGTGTGCTTGCGCCGGTCGACCACAGGATTCCACTGGGAACAGTGGCGCTAAGGGTCACCGTTCCGCTGCCGCAAACCGTGGTGGGACCCGGAGTAACGACACTCACGGTATTGGTGCTGCCCGTTATTTTCACATCATCCAAGCGGAAGCTGGTAGTGGCGTTTTTGCTGAACCGCAGGCGAAGATTACTTGTGGAGGGGATACTGCCACTTGCGGTAATCAGTTGCCAGGCATTGGATACGGTGGGCTGGGAAGCGGTAAGCGGGGAATAGGTTACTCCGTCTACCGACACCTCAACGCTCATGCCGTTGGTCAAGTCCGAACGCAACAATCCGAATGTCAATACTAAGTTGCTATATCCTGTTGTGTTAATACCCGAAATGATAAGTTGTTTCGAGTTTCCACCACTTGTTCCGAAGAATACGTTACCTCCTCCGCTTGATCCGGAATAACCCGTGGACGCCGTGGTGATGCGGACATCGGTTCCTGTGGCGTTGTTGCTGAAACTTGCCACAGCTGCATTCTGCCATCCGGTATAGGTATTCACACTCGTTGTACCGGTAGGAACACCCATGTTTTCGGAAAAGAGTGTACCATTGAATGTGTAACTGCTTACATTGACATTAACAGCCAGTGCAGTAGCGATGCAACTGCCACTGGTCACTGTAACTACATATGAACCACTTGTACTCACCGTAATGGTTTGCGTGGTTTCACCGGTCGACCAGAGGTAACTGCTGGCCGTTCCAGCTGAAAGGCTTACCGAACCGCCTGAGCAGAATGTGGTAGGTCCATTTGGGGTAATGGTGGCAGAAGATGGGGCTGCTACAGTTACTGTGGCTGATTGCGAGCACCCCGATGCATCTGTAGCAGTGACCGTGTATACTCCGGCCGCTAAACCTGTGGCCGTAGCGGTCGTTTGTACCGGGTTTGTATTCCAGGAATAGGTCACCGGAGCTGTTCCGCTTACAACGGTGGCCGAAGCCGTTCCATCCAGTGCGCCCGTGCAGGATTCGGCAGTTGCCGAGGCTGTGATGGCCAGTGTGGTCAGTGTTGCATCGGTGTTGGTCACTGTGGCGATACCGCGGTAGGCCAATGTCGTTGTATTTGCACCACCACTCCAAACTCCATCGGCATCGGTAGCTGCATTGAACAGCGTATTGTCTGCATTGCGGGCCTCTATGCGGCGGACACCGTTTGAGTTGTTGGCTCCGGTAGGCACAAGCGCTACATAATCACCAAGGGCTGATGAACCTCCCTGGCTCAACACATCGTTGATGCTGGCAGGAAGATCGCTCTGAGAGGTGTTGGTCGCAATCATCTGTCGGGCCTGATAACTGAACATCGGATCGCCGGTACCCGTTGCATTATCGTACACAAGAATGTATTTTCCGCTCAGGCAGATTCCAGAGGATCCTTTCAGGAAGGCTCCATCATCAGTGGTTGATGGCGACTGGGAATTCGGACCAATGTCGAGGGCCTTCATCAACTTGCTGCCAATAAAATTCGGCTCCAGGGGCATCAATCCACCCGTGGGTGCGAAACCGATACGCAGGTTGTGGTTGAATCCTGCGGCGAATCGGCTGTTGGTGCTGTTGGCTGTTGGCTGAATATAAATCCAGAATGGCCCCGAGCTACCGTTGGCATTGGTTGTGAAAGCGTTGGCAATCGTACCGGATCCAAAGAAGGTACCCAACCACACATTACCCGAGCCATACGTTGTATTGGCCGTTGTATCGGTCCCGACTCCTGCACGGATATCGTACGCCGTATTGGGAACGAGGTTGTCTATTTTCAAGCAGACCGCGAAGGGCATACGGGCATTGTGAGCGGAGGCAGAAGTCTTTCCCGAGATATATTTCGGAACGACCAACTCAGTGAGTGAAGGTATGAGTGTGATGGTGATGGTCGTGCTGAATGCGGAAGCTAAGCCGGTAGCACTCGCCTGAAGTTCGTAGGTTCCGGGTTGGCTGAAACTGATTCCACTAAAGGTGGCTGTTCCCGCTATTGCATTAACCGTGAGGGTTCCGCTGAGGGATCCGGGTCCACTCAGTTTACTCACGGTGATGGCTCCCGTAAACAAGGGGTCCAGTGTGAAATCGCCACGGTAAGCCTGTACCTGGAAGTTGGGGATGGACTGGTTCACAATTCCACTGGCCGGTAATGAAACGAAGGATAGTTGTGTTGCCACACCTAAAACGTTGAATTGGGCACTGGTTCCCGGGCTGAGTGTTTGCCCGCCGCTGGCAGCAGCCGTCAGTTCCACAAAGAAGTCCTCGGGTGAGTAGGTCACCCCTGAGATGGTGACACTGCTGCCGCCGATCGGTATAATGCCCGATACAGTGCCCCCGAGCGTTCCTACTCCGCTGGCAACACTTAAGGTGACTGTTGTAGCGGTAGAAACCGTTTGAGGATTACCAAGCGCATCTTGTGATTGGATCAGGACAGAGAATGGCACACCATCGGAAGGATCGGCTCCGCCATTGATGGAGATGATAGCCAGTTGGGTGGCCGATGAAGCAGCAACTGTGGTTTGTGATGCGGGATTATCGGTAGCAGTGGAGGTGTTATACACAGCCGAAGCAGCACTGCCATTGTACGCGTATACCCGGAAGAAATAGGTGGTTCCAGCCGTAAGACCATCCACATGTACTACGTTTCCATTGCCATTGTATACCACTTGCTCGCCCGAACCGGAGTACACTGCATTAGCGGTGTAATCCTGTCCGTCAACCGGATTGGTGAAGGAGTTACTGGTGTTCATCTTCACGATGCGGTTGCTACCATCACCACTAAGCCAGTTCACATCCAGTCCGGTGGTGGTTACGTTGATGAAGCTGATGGCTGAATCCTGGTGTACGGGTGCCACTGGTCCTTGTGCAGAAAACGTCAAATCATCGATGGCCATGCCTTCATCGTTGCCGGAATCGTTCACATCGGTCCAGCGGATGACCAGTGTTTGACCCGGCAACCAGTTGTTGCTAAGTTGGAAGGTAGAACTAATTGCCAACTGGTTTGCAGGCAAAGTTCCGTTAAGGGCTACGGCGGCTCCACCACTGATCGGGTTGTTGAAGTTCAGGCTGGATTCAGTGGTAAATGTCCCGTTGCTGATATCGGTTCCTCCAATTTGGTAGGAGAATAAAAGTTGATTCGGTGTACCACTGCCTCCATTCCTCCACTGTTGACCGGTGTAATTCAAACTGACAGTGGTAAGTGGTCCTGCCGTGTTGTTAACCAATACAAGTCCGAATGCCGGAACGGCTGAGCCCGTGGCAAGCGAGCCCAGTGCCCGGTTGCTTGAACCGGTTACGCCGTAGCTCTTGCTGCCACCTGAAGTTGAACTTCCATTGTCAACAGCGAAAACAAGATCTGCGGAAGTACCGCCGGTGTTGGCATGTTGCCAGCCGGTCAGGTTTGTTCCATTCACAGTAGGGGTACTGAGGTAATAGGGCCCCCACTTGAAGCCGGTCATACCAAAACTTCCGGTAGCCGATGGCAGGCCGTTGAAATCCTGGGTATATACACCACCGTTGTATTCCAGGTTGGAGGGTGTGGTGAAATTGAGGTTTCCGGTAGTGGATGTCAGGTAATTGATGCTGCTGCCGCTACCATTGTATTCAAACGAACGCAGGTAATACGTAGTGCCGGCACTCAGTCCAGTAAGTGTGAGCGGTGAAGCGATGGCCGCATTGAACACCAGCAGGTTGCCGGAACCCAAATCAGCAGCAGTCCCTAATGCAGCCGAAGCTCCGGAGTACGGAGTGCCGTCAACGGGAACAAAACTCACAGGGGAGGTGCTGAGTACGACCAGACGTGATGTGCCGGTGCCGCTACTCAATGCAGTCACTGCAGTATCTGTCTTCAAACGGCTAAGCGTGATGGTGGCTGCAGTGCCGGGTTCGGCAGACAATGTAGTTGCATTGGCGAGTCCTGCTGTAGAGTTGTAATTGCTCGTATTGCCGGTACCGTTGTATTCGAACACGGCGAAATGATACGTGGTCAGGGCACTAAGACCGGTGACGGTTACGTTGTTTCCGGTACCATCGTACACCACTTTGTTGCCAGCACCCTGATCGGATGCTGTGGTGAAGCTGCTGTCTACCCCGCTTACGGCTACAGCATCAGTCGGAGTAAAGTTAACCGCACTCCCCTGGCGGATGACAATGATACGCTTTGCGCCGTCGCCCCCGCTCGTGTTCACCTCAATGCTGTTCCCGCTGATTGTGCCGAAGGAAATAGCGGAAGCCTGGGCTGGTTCTGACTGGATTGCAAAACCTGTTACCGACAACCACTGGGTTGTTGCACCCGCGCTGCTGTGCTCTACACTGTCAACAACAGCGCCACTACTGGCAGGGTTGAATCGGATGTCGATTGTTGTTGATGCAACAGATCCAACCACCGGATCGATGACGATGATGGATGAACCCATGCTCTGGTGTACATCACACATGTAGTACAACGATGAAGGTGTGGTTGCATCGGGTGTGAAAAAAGTCGAATCTCCGTACTGGATAACTCCCGTGCTGATCACATCTCCGCTATTGGCTCCTCCACCTACTGCACTGCTGGTAAAGATGAAAGGGTGTCCGAGAGTGGATGAGCAGCAGGTACCCTGTCCATCGAAGTAGAATTTATACGTGGTACCACGGACCAGTGTCAATACAGGACCCTGAACACCATTCAAGAGGTAACCGGATGGGAACCCTGTACCGAAATTGGGATGGCTTGCATCTTTCAAATCAACAGTAACGGTATATTCTGTAGCTGAACTACTGCCAGTTCCGGCACTAAGCACCACTGGAGCTGTTGAGAATGGATTCGACCCGGTGCGGATTTCAAATCCGACAGGCGGAGTCACCGTGATATCGTCGGTGAGGTTGCTGCCCGACACTGTGTAGGACTGTGCAGCAGAAGGTGTTCCGACTTGAGTGGTGAATGTATTGAGGGATGCATTGACGGAAATCAGCGGCGAAGAGCTGGCGTTGATGGCGAAGATGAGACCCGTTGATGTTCCCCCTCCCGGTAGCGGATTCGTTACCGTAACCGTTGCAGAACCGGCTGTGGCGATATCGGTACCGGGGATACTAGCAGTTAATGTGGTGCCGTTTACATACGTGGTGGTGCGTGGAGAACCGTTCCAGTTGATGACAGAAGCCGGATAGAAAACCGATCCGCTAACGGTAAGGGTGAAGCTTGATGCACCGGCACTGGCAGAGGCAGGACTCAGTGAGTTGGCCACCGGCGCTGGATAATTTATCGTGATGCTGTTCGGGTTGCCTGTAGCCGTGGCCGTGTTGTACAGGTAACCTGCATTATCGTATTCGTAGGCACGGAAGTGATAGGTGGATCCGGGCAGGAGTCCGCTGGTGGTGGTCGAACTTCCGTTGCCATTGTAAACAACCGCTTCACCGGTTCCGGTGTAGCTGACTGCAGAGGGATTGCTGCCACTCACTGGGGCAGTGAAGCTGTTACTTGTATTGATTTTTACGATGCGGCCATTCCCGTTCCCATTGGTCCAGCTCAGACCGGTGCTGCTGGTGCCCGTATTGTTGAAGCTGATGTCTGATACCTGGACAGATGGCGCTGAAGCAGATGCAGGAACCACACTCGTCCAGGAAGTGCCCACGCGGATGGCATCTACGACTACCTGAGGGGAGGTTGTGTTGCTACCCTGACGTAATCCAATAGCACTGATGGCATCTGTTCCGTTGGTGGTGGTATTGACCACTTCTGCTGTACCCGCAGCCGTTTCAACTGCAGGCATTCCGCTAGGGATGACCCACATCGACAAGGGATCGGCCGTTGTTCCTGTTACAATGCTGTGTTTGACGATGATCAGATAGGTTGTATTCTTGCTGAAATTGGTTGCACCGTAGGTGGCTGTACTGGTATTGCTTATACCGAAATTGACATTACCACTCACAATACGCGCAAATACGCGTCCGGAGAAAGCTGTCCATGCAGCGCCCCCGGGACTCCCAACGTGGAAGAAGTAGTCGCCAGTCTTGGAAGCTGCTACATCGGTTACCTTTACGAGGAAGGAGTAGTAAACGGTCGGTCCGGTAGTTGACGTGAAGGTGGCGTTCGCATCTTCACCGCCCAGGTTGTTCACCAATACGGCATTGCCGATGCCGCTTCCCGAGTGACCATTATAGGTAAGCCCGGTGGTTGTTGAAAGCGCATTGGCACCACCACCACTGTGCGCAGTGAATCCATTGGAAGTAAGTGCACCGCTGAAATTGAAGTCCTGGGAGAGGAGCTGCGCCTGTACTTGCGCTGCAGTGAAGCCAAGCAGCAGTGCAACAAGGAGCATCCGAATGATGGATGTGAAGTTCCGGTCGTTTGAAGCAACAGCGTGCCGGGTAGCGATTCGGGTCATGGATTATGAAGGTGTTTTTGGTTTACAGAGGTGGTTATGCCATTTCGGCTCCGCAAGCTACGGCGCCCACGTTACCATAAGATTAGCAATGTACACCAAAAAATTAAATCCGTAAAGGATTTTTTTACCGGACAATCAGCAAGGGGAAACTGCGCTGGGAAGCACCTGCGTCCAAGCGAAGGAAATAGCTGCCGGGACTCAGGCCGGAGGTATCGATCCGGTAGAGGC
>JBJTJB010000215.1:0-11112 GCA_046095245.1 Bacteroidota bacterium
CGCACCAATTCCAAGTCCTGCCTCGACATTGTGAACGGCGTGTACACACGCGAAGTCAGGGTGCACTACTCTGTGTTCGATCCGCGGGGTAAAGAGGTGCGTGGTGACTATGCCCTGGCGACCTTTCCCAGCAACGACAACCGCCTGGGGGTGATTACCGAAGGCTGCTTTCTGCGTATCGCGGAAGAAATCCGCAGCAATGTGGCCGCCGTGTTGCGATAAAAAGCGGTACGGACTTGGCCTCCACCTCAAGACTGCGTATACTTGCATCTCTCTTTGAAAAACATCCAAACACCATGAAACAGTACACCCTCATTCTCGCCCTGGCTTCGGCCTTTTTTGTAGCATCCTGCAGCAAGGACGATGACAACAACAACGGCGGTGGCACACCTGCTGCAACCAACACCTCTAAATTGTGCAACAAAGACTGGAAAATCGAAGCCGTCCGCATCGGTGGATTTGACGTAACCAGCCAGTTTCTGCAGCCCTGCCAGCTCGACAACCTCACCCGCTTCCTGACCGACGGTACCGTCAATAACGACGAGGGTGCAACCAAGTGTGATCCGGCAGATCCGCAAACGAGCTCCGGAACCTGGGCATTTGCCGACAACGAAACCAAACTTGTGCTTGACGGCGATACGGCTAATCTGGTACAGAACACAGGTACTGTGTTGAAAATCGGTATCAGCGATCCGACCATCGGCAACATTGAAGTCGAGTTCGGACTGTGATTCGACACATGTCCAAAGCAGTGAAAGGGGCCGAGCATCATCGGCCTTTTTCTTTTTACGCATGGCGGATCACAGCCTTCGCACTTGGGTATGTATTTTCGTTTCCTTCAGCTATCTGCCTTGCCGAGGAGCCTCCAACCGAACGCCTAACCCTCCATCCAGGCGTTTCTTATGCAGCGGTCCCCGGTAACCAGGCTTCCGTTTTTGCGGCCGGCGAGATAAAACTGGGAATAAAGGCCGGAAAACACCTGCGTGTAGGACCAACCGCACTATTGGCCTTTACCGACCGGAAAGAACAGGCCCGTGACCTTTCGGCCGGGGTGGGAATATTCCTTCGTGCAGGCGGTGGGCGCATGTTTGCCGAGGCTTCCGGTGCTTATCTGAGTTCATTGGAGAGGAAATCGGCCAGCAGAACGATCGCCCGGTGTTCTTTTGGAACAACACGCCATCTGACACACGGACTTCTGCTGGAGCCTCAGGTATTTGTTCAGTTCGAGTCCGCCTCCGGTACAAGTGGAGACCAACGGATCATCCGCCCTGGCATTCAACTGAGCCTCAGAAAGGACATTTCGGGGCCCCGCTGAACAGCCCAACAGGGCGGTTTTGAGGCTTTTTTGGCCCGAAAACAGGCTGAAATGAAAAAAATGACATAGCTTAACCCCTTAATAAACAATTGATTGTTCATTAATTGAGGCTTATCAGGGGGGTGCGTATTGCAAAGCGAATACATTTGTGATCGAACCAAATCAAAAAAAAATGAAAAAACTCTTCATTCTGGCCGCTGCTGCGGTATGTGTAGGTTCTGCTGCTTATGCACAGAAGCCCACCAAAGGCAATGTAACAACGGAAGTTAACCTGAACCTGACTGCAGGTAACACCACCGACCTGTACGGTGGAGGTCTCGCTTTCCGTTATTTCCTGGGCGATGACGCTGCGCTCTCCCTGGGCTTCGTAATCGCTACTGACAAGGCTGAGAACAACTTCTCTGAGAACGGAGACGGAACTGGTGCTACCGGTACCCAGACCCTTTCTTCTTCTACAATCGTTTTCCGTCCTGGCTACCAGAAGCACTTTGGCGGAAGCGACAAGGTATCTCCTTGGGTTGGTGTAGAACTGCCCATCACCTTGAACTCTTCTAAAGAAGAGTGGGACAACGTTGGACCTGACGCTGACGGCGACCTTGATTACGCTGACGGAGTAACTGCTGAAGTAACTGGCGGTTCTACCTCTTTCGGTCTGACCCTGAACGGTGGTGCTGATTGGTGGTTCACCGATGGCATGTATCTGGGTGTACAGGTTGGCTGGGGCTACAACAGCACAACTGATAAGGACACTGAAGTTTCCGTCACAGCTGGAGGAACCACAACTGATTTCTCCCTGCTCGGTGGTAAGTCTGGCGGCTTTGCTGCCCAGACCACTGGCGGTCTCCGCTTCGGTTTCAAGTTCTAATTTCCAGAACGAACCCATACGAAAAGGCTCCGGAAACGGGGCCTTTTCTTTTTTTAGCCTGTTGCAAAAACGGTATTTTTACCGGATACAGGACATCCTGTTGATTTGCCCCCATCCCCGTGTCAGAAAGTTTCGAAATCCGCCTGCCCCAATTCGAAGGACCCTTCGACCTGTTGCTCTTCTTCATTGAGCGCGATGAGCTCGACATTCACGACATCCCGATTGCCCGGATCACGAATGATTTTTTCGAGTACATGCATCAGATGCAGCAAATGAACATCGAGTTGGCCAGCGAGTTCATCCTCGTGGCTGCCACCCTGATGCGCATCAAGGCCAAACTACTCCTGCCCCGCTATGAAAAAGACGAGGAGGGCAATGAAATCGATCCCCGCCAGGATCTGGTCCGGCAACTGCTCGATTACAAGCAGTTCAAATCAGCGGCAGAAGAACTCCGCGTCATGGAAGACGAGCGCATGCAACGCTTCCAGCGGGGGAATATCCAAAACGAACTGGCACGGCTTGCTACCGCCAGCGAAACGGGATATGCGGGCGAACTGAATCAGCTGACCCTCTACCGCCTCATTGCCACCTTCGAAAAGGTGATGCAGCGTTTTGAAGATGTGCAGAACCGCGTGGTGCATACGATCGTGTCGCCACCCTACACCATCGAAAACCAAAAGGACTACATACGCACCAAACTGCTGAGTAAACCGCAGGTCAACTTCGCCGATATCTTTGACGAATGCACCAGCAAATTGCATGCGGTTTTCACCTTTCTGGCCTTACTTGAGTTGCTCCAAAACAAAACCCTGCTGATTTTCATGGGTGAGGGGTATAACAGCTTCGTGATTGCCACACCCGAATCGGCACCCGAACCTTCCGAAGGCCCTACCGAGGATGCACCTTGACGGGAAACAGATTCTGCGGCACGTTTCTCCGAAACGGATCGTTTGGCCGGTACTCATCGGCCTCCTGGTGACCGCATGGCTCTTCCTGCGCGATTTTGATGCAAAGGCCTTCTCTGCCGTTGAATGGACCGGCACCTCCACCCTGTGGATCCTGCTAGCAGTGGTTTCGGTTGTGATCCGCGATTGGGCCTATATGGTGCGGATCCGTGTCCTGACCGACCAGCACCTTGATTGGCGACGAGCCTTTGTGGTTATCATGCTGTGGGAGTTCAGTTCTGCTCTTGCCCCGGGTATGCTGGGTGGTGGATTCCTCTTTGCCATTTTTATCCTCAACCGCGAAGGCATCAACATGGGTCGAAGCATTACGGCCATCATGAATTCATCCTTCCTCGATGGCATTTTTCTGGCCGTGATGGCTCCCCTGGTGTATTATACTGCCGGTAAATCGGCCTTGTTTTCGGGAGTACAGTTGCACACCACCGTAGGGAACAGCATCTTCATTACGTTCTGGGCCGTCTATTTCCTGATCCTGGCCTACAAGCTCTTCGTAGCCTATGCACTTTTTGTCAATCCGCACTTGGTCCGAAAACTGTTGCTGGCCCTGTTTTCTGTCCCCTTGCTAAAGCGATGGAAACACCATGCCAACGAGACAGGCGAACAACTCGTAATCGCATCGCAGGGATTGAAGGGTCAGAACAGATCCTATTGGATGTGGTCCATTGGGACAACCTTTGCGTCATGGACCGCACGCTACTCGATTGTAAACTGCATTTTGCACGCCTTCGATACCACAACACCGATCAACGACTATGTGGTGTATGGAAAGCAGGTGATCATGGGCATCATCATCCTGCTGAGTCCGACACCCGGAGGCAGTGGACTTGCAGAGATCATGTTCGGCAGTTTCCTTGGCGAATTCATTACCCAGGGATTATCCTCTACACTGAGCATGTTGTGGAGGATGTTGAGTTACTATCCCTATTTGTTCATTGGGGCGATCCTGCTGCCCAGGTGGATCCGGAAGTATATCAAGGTAGAGCGGTTGAAGCTTTGATTAAGATCCGAAACTGAACCGTGGAGAGAACTGCACCGTGGCGCTCCACGTTGCAGTTCCTGCGCAAAGAAGGCGCAAGGGCGCAGAGAAAGAAGTGGGTTTTGTGCCCTCCGTGCCTTCTCTGTGTACTTTGTGGTTACAAACGGAAATTGATTCTATTTCCCCGGGTTGATTTAATTATGCCGCTGGTTGAGACCCGCATTGAATGCGGGGATTGAAACCCGCTAGTTCCATCTGCTCCTTACGTAAAATTAATACGCTTCGACTCCGCTCATCGAACGGAACACTAACGACCGAAGTCGAAACCCATGGATTATCGGACTACTCACAAGTCATCAAGGCGCTTCGACTCCACTTCCGTCGACAACGCTTAGGACAAGCAGCTACCGTAACATTACGCCGCAGGTTTCGGCGGTTCCATTACCGCCCCACATTCCTTGCAGGTACGCAGATCTTCCGACGAATAAAAGCGGTTCATCACCTCGGGCAGTTGATTTTCGATATCCTTAAGTGGGAAAAACTCCTCGAACAGTTTATGGTTGCATTTTTCGCAGAACCACATGCAGGCATCTTTTTCATTCTCATCGCGGTACCGTTCAATGACGAGTCCGATGGTATTGGGTCCACGGCGAGGTGAATGAGGTACACAACGCGGGAGCAGAAACATCTCACCCTCGCGGATATGAATATCGCGGGGCTTCCCATCTTCCTGAATGGTGACGGTGATGTCGCCTTCGAGCTGATAAAACAATTCCTCGGCCTCTTCCCAGTGAAAATCCTTGCGTGAATTCGGACCACCAACCACCATCACGATGAAATCATCGTTCAGCTTGTACACTTGCTGATTCATGACAGGTGGCTTCAGCAGGTGACGGTTTTCGTCAATCCATTGTTTCAGGTTGAACGGTGCGGCGATAGACATGGTCATTTCCAGTTAAGGGAACGCTAAGGTACACAATGCCCCCATCCGGCTCAAGCTCCGGGTTTCGGGTTATCTTCGTCCTTGAATATACCCATGGAAATCCGCCTCGATCATAAAACCGCACTGGTGTGTGGCAGCACCCAGGGAATCGGTCTCGCTGCTGCCCGCGAACTGGCCCTGAATGGCGCCAATGTCATTCTGCTGGCACGCAATGAAAGCAAGCTCCAGGAGGTGTTGCCCAGCCTCGACCGAAGTTCCGGTCAGTTGCACCGCTACGTAGTGGCAGATCACAGCGATCCTGCCGGGCTTCGAAACTGCCTGGAGGCCTTGGTTCGTGAAACGCGGATTGATATTCTGATCAACAATACGGGTGGGCCTCCCGGAGGACCCATCACCAAGGCAGCATCAGAAGAATTCACGCAGGCTTTTTCGAATCACCTCCTATGCAACCACATCCTGGCTCAGGCCGTGTTACCCGGAATGAAAGCAGGAGGGTTCGGTCGAATCATCAATGTGATCAGCACATCGGTAAAGCAACCTTTGCAGGGGCTTGGTGTATCCAACACCATACGCGCTGCAGTGGCCAATTGGTCAAAGACGCTGGCCGGCGAAGTAGCAGCTGACTGCATCACGGTGAACAATGTATTACCGGGTGCGACCGGGACCCAGCGCCTGTATTCCATCATCAGCAACAAATCCAAATCGGTGGGAAGCACCGAATCAGCGGTGACCCAGGAGATGATGCATGAGATTCCGATGCGGCGGTTTGCTGAGCCGGAAGAAATCGCCAATGCCATCGCATTTCTGGCGAGTCCGGCAGCAGCCTATGTAACGGGCATCAACCTCCCGGTTGACGGAGGCAGGACCGGTTGTCTTTAAACTATCAAGGAGTCGAGAAGCCGACACTATTCCCGGTTGACTGGATCAGAACAGGCTGCTTGCTCCAGGTCTGCACCCATCCCAGCCCACGTAAACGCAGAAAGCAGGTTTGACCTGTGTAGGCAGCCGGCACTTCAGCAATCAGTGTTCCGTTGGTTTTCAAAATACCCAGTACGGTGCAGAGGGTTTGATACGGTGCGGCGGGTTGAATCAGATCCACCGATACCGAATCGCAAAGATCGGTTCGGAGGGTTTTTCCAGCGTAAAGCAGTCGGGGTACCAGGCTCTGGTTTCCGGCGTACATGCCTTCGACCAAAACAGAAAGTTGCAAAGCTGTTCCGGCGCAAGGCTGCAGGACAAGTGGCTGAGAGGAAATACAACCTATCGTTACCGTATATGTGCCGGATGAGGTCACTTCTACAGACGATGTGGAAGCACCGGTGTTCCAAGTATAGTTTTCACCCGTAGAAGATTCGAGAGTAACTGCATTCCCGTTACAGAGGGTAGTGCCTGTCATTGGTCTGACGCGAGGACGTTTCACGCCCTTAAGGATCACATCGTCGATGCGGTATTGACTGGCAGATCCTGTATTGGTGAACCGGAGCAGTAAACGGGAAGCAGCAGGTAATTCGGTGGGGGAAGTACGCTGATACCAGGTGGCACCGGTACCCAACGCGGGGAAAGACATGCTGACCCAGGTAACTCCATCGGTACTATATTGAACGGACAAATCGGAACCTGTTGTACCCGTGGTGTTTTTAAATGCCGAAAAGGTAAGCTCTAGTCTTGTGTAGTGATAGGTGTCAATACTATCTATCTGAAACTGCCTTCCGGCAATGTTGGTCAGGAAGATATTGGCGCCGGCACTTGCACCCACATAGCCAGCGGAAGCCGATGTACTTCGCACATCACCGGTTCCACTGAAAAACAACTGGTCGTTTGAGAAACCATCTCCGTTTTGATGGGTGGAAATACTCGTTGTAGAACCCACCAGGCCCATGTTTTCGAAATACAGGGTGTCGGTGTTGGGTAACTGGACGAAGTTCAAGGTTACGGGTGCAGAAACCCCGCTACATCCGTTGGCGTCTGTGACCGTTACAGTATAATTGCCTGTCAACGAAGATGTCAAGGTGCTGGTGGTTGAACCGGTACTCCACAAAAACGAAACCCCTCCGGATGCAGTCAAGGTGATCACATCGCCCTGGCAGGCGCTTATCGTACCGGATGGGCTGATACTTGCAAGCGGAGGAGCAGCGATGACCAGCGGTGCTGCATTCAACGTATCATTGCCAGGGTTGGCATCAGGGCCGGAGCCGAGCGAGGTCCAGGCCTTGAGTAAATACGAACCGACCTGGGTCAAATTCGCAGTTCCAAGAAGATTGATAAGCGTATCCGAACCGGCAGCCAAGGTGCCCGAAGTAATAGCTCGAGAAAGCAAACTGACAGATCCTCCGGGTGAAGTCACGCGCAAATTGGCATTAAGCGCAACAGCACTGAAATTGAGGCTTGCAGTTCCAGTGTTGCGCACAAGAAGCCGGAAGGCTGCTGCCTGCTGTGCACACTGATTGGCAGGTGGCACAACAGACTGTGGTGATACGTCGGCCGTCGCGACAAAAGGAAGCTGCACTTCGAAATCCATGATAACGGGTAAATGATCGGATGCGTTGTGAATGGCATTCGCTACCGCTGCACTCACCGCGTTGTTGGGCAAGCGATTGATCGAATCGTTGTAATGCAACCCATCGTTCCCGAAGGCTCTCAGTGATGAAGGGATTGCCTTCATGCCACCCGACTGCTGGAGGGCTGTAGAGTAAAGAATCAGATCGAAGCGATCGTCCATACCACCGGTGGCTCCACCACCGAAACTACGCACCCTGGGCGACTGCGTGTGGTGTACAGCATAGGTGGAATTGTTCCAGGTCCCGCTGAGTGAGAGTGCATCGTGTACATGACCGGAATTGCCCGCCTGAACCTGCAGCAGACGCTGATAAGCGGGCTCAAAGGCTCCGTATAGGTTGAAATCGCCGCAAACGATAAAATTGCTTCCGGCATGCAATTGATTCGTGACCTTCCGAAGGCTATCGACCTCAGCCAGGCGTGTTTGTTCGTTCGTGCTTCCGCTACTGGCTTTCAAGTGTACGGCGAAAATGCGCAAGGTATCACCTGAGTCGATATGACGTAACACAAACTGATTGATGTCGCGCAGGGCAGTCTTGATCGCCGTGTTACTAATGAACTGGAAGGACGAGCTCCTGTAATACAGACCGCGCTCGGTGTCATTGCTATTCACATAGGTTGCAGCACTATACTGGGCCCCGTTGGCATTCATCACATGCTGCAAAAATCCGTTGTATCCGGTTTGTGAATTCATCTCACAAACCACCACGATATCGGGAAGGGCTGCATGAATCACCGTGCGATAGAACGGATTTCGCAAGGCCGTATCTGCTGCTGCTGAGGGGCTGCTGCTGGGATCGGGGTATGCCAGCAGGTTATACGCCATCACGCGGATCGTATCCGACCCCTGGGCAAAAGCCGAGGAAGGAGCAACCGCCAACAAGATCCAGAGCAGGATCTGCAGGACAAGCGGGGACCGTAACATGATGCGGAAAGCCTGAATCAGGGAGAGGCCAACCTTGGTAACGAAGCTACGAAAAACGCGTGGTTCCTGCAAGCACTGCCAGTGCCTATCCCTGACGTACCTTTGCGGTGGAAACACCCATGCAAACGCTGCTCAATTACATCAACGGAAATCTAGCCGAGCCCTCGTCAGGGGCATACATCAACAACGTAGAACCCGCCACCGGGCAAATTTACGGGCGCATACCGGACAGTGATGCATCGGACGTGGAGCGTGCCGTTGAGGCAGCCCGCAAGGCTTTCCCGGCCTGGAGTAGCCTCCGCACGGAGGACCGCTCCGAACTCATGTTGAAACTAAGTGCGTTGATTGAACAAAGACTTGACCTTTTCGCGGAAGCTGAATCGCGCGACAATGGCAAGCCCGTTTGGCTGGCGCGCACAGTGGACATCCCCCGGGCTGTCAGTAATTTCCGTTTCTATGCAACAGCGGCGCTGCATCAATCCACCGCCGCCCACAGCATGGGCACTACAGCCATCAATTACACCTTACGTCAACCCATCGGAATCGTAGGATGCATCTCACCATGGAACCTTCCCTTGTACCTGTTCAGTTGGAAAATCGCACCTGCACTTGCATCGGGTAATTGTGTTATTGCAAAACCATCCGAAATCACACCGGCAACCGCCTTCATGCTTTCCGAGCTGGCTATCGAAGCCGGTTTTCCTCCCGGGGTGCTTAACATCATTCACGGTTACGGGCATAAAGTCGGAAAGGCGATTGTGGAACACCCGGAAATCAAGGCGATCTCGTTCACAGGAGGTACACGTACCGGAGAAGAAATAGCGCGCACGGCAGCACCGATGTTCAAAAAGCTCTCCCTCGAATTGGGAGGAAAAAACCCCAACATCATCTTCGCCGATTGCGACCTCGACAAAGCCGTTAAAACCAGTGTGCTTTCCTCCTTTTCCAACCAGGGTGAGATTTGCCTGTGTGGCTCACGTATATTCGTTGAACGACCGATTTACGAACGGTTCAAGGAGGCTTTCATCGCCGAAGTCCGCAAGCTGAAAACCGGCGACCCGACCGATGAACACAACCGAATGGGTGCAGTAGTATCTGAGGCGCACATGGAAAAAGTGCTTTCCTATATCGAGCTCGCAAAAACCGAAGGCGGGACTGTACTTTGTGGTGGAGAACGTATCAGGCCTGAGGGGCGTTGTAAGGATGGATTCTTCCTTGCACCAACCGTCATTGAAGGGCTTGCACACGATTGCCGCACCAACCAAGAGGAGATTTTCGGACCCGTGGTCACCATGCAGCCCTTTGATACAGAAGATGAGGTTGTTGCCTATGCCAACAGTACTCGATATGGTCTGGCGGCTACCGTGTGGACCCAGCACCTGACCAGGGCCCATCGGGTAGCGGCGGCACTGCATAGTGGAATCGTGTGGGTGAACTGCTGGTTGCTTCGGGACCTTCGGACACCTTTCGGCGGCATGAAAGATTCGGGAGTGGGTCGTGAAGGAGGATTTGAAGCCCTGGAGTTCTTCACAGAAGAGAAGAACGTGTGCATCAAACTCTGACTTTCTAACGGATCAGGGTGACCCTTCCGCGGAATAGTTCTGCACCGCTTCGCACACCCTCGGTTTCGACCTCATACAGGTAAACACCTTCCTGAACCGGCTCGTTTCGGATGGTACCATCCCACGATGATCCGATGCCATTGCCTGAGGCGATCAAGTCGCCCCAGCGGTTATAAATACGCCAACGAACAGCAAGCAGATAATCGCCCTTCACAGCGAACACGTCGTTCCGGCCATCGTTATTCGGACTGAATGCCGATGGGATCCAGACGGAAGGGACCGGACGGATATCAACTATCTGTTGTGCCGAATCCACACAACCTTCCAGGGTGCGCACAATCTGAAGTACATCATACAATCCGGTGTCGGTGTATTGATGTATCGGCATGCTGAGCTGAGCCGTATTTCCATCGCCGAAAAACCACTCCCAGCTATCGGCAAATACCGATTCGTCCTGAAACGCAATCCGCGATAAGAATACATCCGGTTCCTCCGGAAAATACCGAAATCCTGCAGTAGGCTCGCGGTACACCTCGATATAATCCGAACGGAGTGTGTCTGCACAACATCCCTGATTGGAACAAATGCTGAGTTCAACCGAGTAAAATCAGGGGGACTCGTAGCGATGCGTGAACGGATTGATCTGTGCGGAAGAAGTTCCATCACCCAAATCCCAGTATACCGAATTGATCACCGCTCCTCGCGTATCGATTGTGCCGACAAAACTGACATCCAGGGGCGAGCAACCAGAAAGCGGCTGGGCCAAAAACGACGCGGCTGGTGTGGGGTAAGTCTGAATGTAGGCGGGCAACAGCGTATCCGAGCAACAGCCCTCTACAGAGCACATGCTGTAGGATACATCGAAGGAGCCGGTGTCGGTATACGTGTGTACAAACGAAAATCCACTCTCCTCCACTCCATCACCGAAGGACAAATCGGCCGAAGACAGAAAGACTCCGAACGAATCGACTTGGGCGGAAAACACGGCAGTATGCGGGACACAGC
>JBJTJB010000216.1:0-1508 GCA_046095245.1 Bacteroidota bacterium
GCCTGTTTCACGCAAGTTGATCTGGAACTGAAGTTGAAGATTTCCTTGGGGTGTCTTCACCCAAACGGCACCCGCCGGAGCGGCAAGAGATTCAAGCAAGCGCCTGAGCATCTCGCCATAAAATACTCCAGGAGGCTGTTCACCCTCGCAAAGGCGGGATACCTCCTCGAGCCTTTGGTTGAGACGGCGCCGTTCCTCTTCGAGAGCGCGGCGATCAATGTCCGGACTGATGCTCACGAAAGGACCTCCATGAAGCGATTCGAACTCATTTCTTGTTGATTCCACAGGATACGGGTGCTATCCAAGCAAAACAAGGCACATCACCCCATGTACGAAATAAACTGATATCAAGGTTCGATGGAAAAATATAGCTGCTTTGAGCAAAAAAAGCGGCTTGGGCAATTTAGGCCTATTTCAGGCAAGTTAGGATCATCCTCTCCATGAATTCTTCGGTAGAAACAGATGGAGTGGGAAGGCACTCCTGAATCTGGTTCACCGCTGCCAATTGGGCGACAGAACCGAACTTGCCCGCCGCCCAAAGCATGACCAAATGGACGATCAACCGGCCCCTCATTTTCAGATGAACAGCTTGGGCCGGTTCATGTTCGATCGCAATCGCCAATGCCTCGATCAGCATTCGGGCTTCAGAATCATCCAACCCTTTCGTGAGGGAGGAGTCCCTGACCAGATCAAGCACAGCGGCCGACATATCAACATCCCCAATAGCCAGCAGCGGACTAATCCTTCGGGATGTGCGATTCAATGCTGAATCCTTGTCGTGGTTACGGATGGCTCGGAAGAGATTCCATGATCAATTCGGGAAGACGCCTGACCGGTACCGCTCCAAGGTCGAGCACGGAATGGTGGTATTGCCGCAGGTCAAACCGGTTTCCCAATCGTTTTTGTGTTGATTCCCTCAATTGATGCATGGCCATCCTGCCAACAAAATAAGTGCTGAGCTGACAGGAAGATTGCTTGGAACGAATGATTTTTCCAACGGCCTCGGCTTCCGACTGGAAACACTCATCAACAAGGAATCTGAGGGCGCGATCATCAGACCAACCGTCGCAATGCATCCCTTGGTCCAACAGGGCGTTTCCAATGGCCCGGAGATACCACTTCAACTGCAGCAACTTCAGGGCGGGGTCTCCTCCACCAAACCCCTCATCAAGCAGTACCTGCTCCATGTGGACAGCCCATCCTTCGATATAGACTCCCGAGGAAAGCACCTTGCGAATAAGGGAAGGATTTCTGTTTCCGTACTCCAGTTGCACATAATGCCCGGGATATGCCTCATGAAGCGTCAATATCTTCATCATGCGCCGATTGTATTCCTGCAGGAATGTATCCACCCTTCGTGAATCCCAATCAGCGGGCGGCGGAGAGATCGCATAGACGCTTCGAGCATCCTTATCGAGGGGTGGGGCGTTGTTGAGGTAGGCAACGCTGTTACCCCTTTGGAATTCGGGCATCACCAGGATGTCGCAGCGATCCGGCTTGGGTAAATC
>JBJTJB010000217.1:0-3599 GCA_046095245.1 Bacteroidota bacterium
ACGGACTGGGCATGCCTTTCTGGTCCGGGTTCATTTTCTTCTTCCTGCTCATTTCAGCTGGAATCGTGTATGGCCTCAATTACACCCGCCAGCGCAATATGCCCATGTGGAACCTGAGCCTGCTCTGCCTCACCTTCATTCTGGTGGGGTATTCGTCTTATGCCATGATCGTGGTGCGCTCCAATGCGAATCCGCCCATGGACGAGAACGACCCGGAGCACGCTTTCAACCTGTTGGGATACATCAACCGTGAACAGTACGGCGATCGCCCGCTTTTCTACGGACAGCATTACAACGCCGACCAGGTGAGCATCGAGGAAGGCGGCATGCAATACACCAAGGGCGAGGACGGGTATACCGAAACTTCCAAAAAGCTCTCTCCCGTGTACGACCCCAAGTTCTGCACGCTGTTCCCCCGTATGTACAGTGCACAGGAGAATCACATCTCGGCGTACAAGGAATGGGGCGGCATCCGCGGCGATGGCAAACCCAGCTTTGCACAAAACCTCAAGTTTTTCTGGAACTACCAGGTGGTGCACATGTACTGGCGCTACTTCATGTGGAATTTCGCCGGCCGTCAAAACGACATCCAGGGACATGGCGGAATCACCAAGGGCAACTGGATCAGCGGGATCAAGGGAATCGATGAGATGCGTTTGGGGCCACAAAAAGACCTGCCCGACAACATGCGCAACAACAAAGCGCACAACACCTTTTACTTCCTTCCCCTCATTCTGGGTCTGATCGGCTTGGTATGGCATTTCCGTCGCGACAACCACGATGCCTGGACCGTGATGCTGCTGTTCTTCTTCACCGGACTGGCAATTGTGTTATACCTCAACCAGTATCCTTACCAGCCACGCGAGCGTGACTATGCTTACGCGGCCTCCTTTTACACCTTCGCCATCTGGATCGGACTCGGTGTAACGGCAATCATCGATCGCCTGCGCCGCACCAAGGCTCCGATGGCACTCAGTGCCGTAGCCACCTCGCTGGGTTGCCTCGTGGCGGTTCCTGGACTCATGGCCAGCGAAGGATGGGACGACCACAACCGTGCAGGCCGTTTCACCTCACGCGACATCGCCTGGAATTACCTACAGAGCTGCGCTCCCAATGCCATCATCTTCACAAACGGCGACAACGACACCTTCCCCTTGTGGTATGCCCAGGATGTGGAAGGCATCCGTACCGACGTGCGCGTGGTGAACCTCAGCCTCCTCAACACCGACTGGTACATCGATCAGATGAAGCGCAAGGCCTACGAAAGTGCACCGGTACCGTTCAAGACTCCCCACGAGAAATACGTTCAGGGAACGCGTGATTACGTGCCGTTCTACGACAAGCGCCTTCCGGGTTATGTTGAAGCGAAGGATGTAATGAACTTCATCAACAGCGAAGGCCACGAGTACAAGGTCCAGGCCGGTAGTGGTGCACCCCTGAGCTATTATCCAACGCAGCGTATCTGCATCAAAGTCGACAAAGAGGCGGTGTTGCGCAACGGTGTGGTAAAACCCGAGGATGCCGATCGCATCGTGGATACCATTTACTGGGATCTGACGCGCAACTACCTCATGAAAGCCGACCTGATGATCCTGGATCTCATTGCACACAACGACTGGACACGTCCCATCTACTTCGCCGTTACAGTCGGAAACGACAGCTACCTCAACCTCGAACCGTATTTCCAGCTTGAAGGTCTGGCTTATCGCTTCGTACCGATCCGCAACAGTAACGATCCTCAGACGCAAACCGGCAGGGTGCAAGCCGGTGTCATGTACGACAACATGATGAACAAGTTCCGCTGGGGCAATATCAACAAACCGGACATCTACCTAGATCAGAACAACCTGAACATGACGATGAATTTCCGCAACAACTTCGCCCGCCTGGCGGATGGACTCATCGAGCAGGGTCGCCTGGATTCAGCCATGAAGTGCCTCGACCGCATGAACCAGGAGATTCCCGATGAGACGGTACCCTACAACGTGATTATGCTACGTCCCATTGAACAATACTTCCAGCTGGCTCAGGGTCTGCAGCGTCCGGAAATCACCCCCGACGGCAAAATCAACATGCGCAGCATCGAACTGCCGGAAGCCGAACGCAAGCGTGCACTCGAATCGGCCAAGGCGATCACGCTGCGCATGGCGGACCATTACGAAGACGAACTGCAGTATTACTTCAGCCTCAAGCGTACCCCATATATCCGCATTGTAGACCGCGAATACAACCAGGCCATGGCCATCTTCAATGAATTGTTGCGCATTGCCAAGGCCAACAATGCCGAGGACCTGGTCAAGAACCTCGAGCCGCGCTTCCGTAAACTCGAGCAGCAGTTCACCGGAGTGTAAGTCCACATGACGCGTCCGCCTTGGCTGTTGCGTGCCCTGTTTCCGGGCTTGCTCTGGCATGGCGACCGCAAGCTCAAGCAGGTCTTTCTGACCTTCGATGACGGACCTCATCCGGATGTGACGCCCCGGGTGCTCGATCTGCTCGAACAGTACCATGCCAAAGCGACATTTTTCTGCGTGGGAGCTAACGTAGAGGCGTATCCGCAAATTTTCCATCGCCTGCGTGAATCGGGGCATACAGTCGGCAACCATACCTGGTCGCACTGCAGTGGGTGGGGCATGAGCCGGAAGGCATATGTTGACGAGGTACAAAAAACCGCCATCCTTGTGCCTGGCCGGCTATTCCGCCCGCCTTACGGACGCATCGGCCCTGCGCAGTACTTCGCCGTTCGAAAAACCCATCATGTTGTAATGTGGGATGTGTTGAGCTATGACTGGAAATCCGATCGCAGCTCCGAACGCATCGCCGCTGATGTTTTGAAGGCGATACGTCCCGGATCGGTGGTGGTATTTCACGACAGCGCAAAAGCAGCTCCCCGCATGCTCAGCGCCCTCGAAATCGTATTGCAAGGATTAAACACACAAGGGTTGGAGTGCGTGGCGTTGGATGCGTTTTGATATGATGGTGTGTTGATGTGATGATGTGTTGATGTGGCGATGTGATGATGTGGTGATGTGCCGATGTGATGATTTGATGATAAACCGGTGGCTGAGCTAAAAACCGGCCCTTCGACTCCGCTCAGGGACCGTATCCGAAGCGCCAAAGCAATTTTCATCCGGTGGCTGAGCCCTGTAGCGTGGCGAAGCCTCTGCTACTGGGCTACTGGGTCGAAACCCCGGCCCTTCGGCTACGCTCAGGGACCGGTATACTTATCCGGTGACTGAGCCCTTTGCTTGATGTGCTGATGTGATGATAATCCGGCGGTTGAGCATTTAACCAGAGGGCTCTTAATCACTAGAACTTTAAGAATAAAATTGTTCGTGTTTACCTCAACAGATAGACTGTTCACCAAAATTTATTAGACATGGCCGTGTGTATTGCACTACATTTCTGTGTGTAAAGCTCGATTTAACCACTTCTGATCACATGTTTAAAGGTACCAAAAGCGCATTCATTCTTTCACGTCAGGCTATCGCCAGCCTGGGAATGCTGGCTTTATTCCTGTTCGGGGGGGTATTGATCACCAAAGGACAAGTCTCTCGCACCTTCACGGCAAGCGGAACATTCGTGGTTCCTGCAGGTGTATC
>JBJTJB010000218.1:0-3652 GCA_046095245.1 Bacteroidota bacterium
ACCCGATTATCCACATGCTGCTTACTGCTGAAGCCAAAAAGGAAATTTTCAAGAAATACGGAAAAAACGAGGCCGATACCGGATCCGCTGAGGGTCAAATCGCGATGTTTACCCAACGCATCAACCACCTGACCGATCACCTCAAGGGATCACGCAAAGACTTTTCCACGCAACGTGCACTGATCCGTCTTGTCGGAAAGCGCCGTAGTCTGCTGGACTACCTGCATAAAACTGACATCACCCGTTACAGGGCAATCATTAGCCAGCTGGGCATCCGTAAATAAGTTGCCCGGAGCAGGCATCTCAGAAAAAGGCAATCTCAGTATTGCCTTTTTCTGTTTCCATACCCTACCTGCTGCCCATATTACACTACCGCTAACCTGAGTCTTAGAAATCCAATATAAAGCTGTCCAAATGCAACACAAAGCAACCACTGTTTCATCTCTCCTGCCCGACGGAAGGGAGATCACCATTGAAACAGGCCGTCTGGCCAAGCAGGCCCACGGTTCCGTTATTGTCCGTCAAGGCAACTGCATGTTGCTCGCAACCGTAGTTTCGTCTGAAAATGCCAAAGAGGGAGTTGACTTCCTTCCGTTGACTGTAGATTACCAGGAGAAGTTCGCTTCTGCCGGGCGCATACCTGGCTCCTTTTTCCGCCGCGAAGCACGCCCAACTGAGCAGGAGATTCTCATTTGCCGGTTGATTGATCGCGCACTCCGCCCCATTTTCCCGAGTGATTATCATGCTGACATCCAGATCCAGGTATTTCTGATTTCTGCCGATAAAGATGTAGCCCCGGACAGCCTTGCCGGACTGGCCGCGTCAGCAGCAGTGACCATTTCCGATATTCCATTCAATGGTCCGGTTTCGGAGGTACGTGTATGTCGTGTCGATGGGGAATTCATCGTCAACCCTAAAATCGAAGCGGGCGATCGTGCCGACATCGATTTGATTGTAGCCGGAACCGCAAAGGACATCCTCATGGTAGAAGGCGAGTGCCACGAAGTTCAGGAGCGCGACATGGCCGAAGCCATCCGTATCGCCCACGATGCCATCAAAACCCAGTGTGCGGCCCAGCTCGAACTCGCAGAAAAACTCGGCGGTGTCAGGAAACGCGAATACTGCCATGAAGTTCATGATGAAGAACTTCGTGAGCGTGTGACCCGCGAAACCTATGACAAAGTATATGCTGTAGCGCGCCGTTGCAATCCCAACAAGCATGAACGCAAAGTCGGTTTCAAGCAGGTTCTGGAAGAGTTCATGGCAAGTTTGAGCGAAGAAGAGCGTGCCGGAAAGGAAACGCTTATCAAAAAATACTACCACGATGTAGAATACGATGCCATGCGGGACATGATCCTCAAAGAGCGTATTCGTCTTGACGGCCGCGGATTGACAGACATTCGCCCCATTTGGTCTGAAGTGAACTACCTGCCCTCTGCACACGGATCCTCTGTGTTTACGCGCGGTGAAACCCAATCGCTCACTACGGTGACTCTGGGAACCAAGCTCGATGAGCAGATTGTTGATCAGGCCATGTACCAGGGCACCAACAAATTCATGCTTCACTACAACTTCCCGGGCTTCAGTACCGGCGAAGTAAAACCTAACCGTGGCCAAAGCCGCCGTGAGGTTGGACATGGTAACCTCGCACTTCGGTCCTTGCGACAGGTCATGCCGGGCGAGGACATCAACCCATACACCGTACGTATCGTTTCTGACATCATGGAGTCAAATGGCTCCTCCTCCATGGCCACCGTTTGTGCCGGAAGTCTGGCACTGATGGATGCCGGTATCAAAATCACGGGAGCTGTTTCAGGCATCGCCATGGGACTGATAACCGATGGCAAAGGAAACTTTGCAGTGCTGAGCGACATCCTTGGAGACGAGGATCACCTCGGCGATATGGATTTCAAAGTCACCGGAACAGATAAAGGGATTTGTGCTTGTCAGATGGATTTGAAAGTTGACGGTCTGCCCTACGACATCCTGCTTCAAGCCCTTGAACAGGCACGAAACGGAAGGCTTCACATCCTGAATGAAATGAACAAGACGCTTGCTGCGCCCGCCGACGATTACAAGCCGCACGCACCACGCATCGTCAAGCTGCGTGTTCCGAAAGATTACATCGGTGCCATCATCGGACCAGGAGGAAAGATCATCCAGGAGATCCAGCGTATGACCAATACCAGCATTACGATCGAAGAGATCAACAATGAGGGGCATGTCGAAATCGCGTCACCGGATAAAGCCTGCATTGATGCAGCCCTAGCCCGCATCAAAGGCATCGTAACCGAGCCGGAAGTCGGTGAGGTGTATGAAGGAAAAGTCAAAACCATTACCACCTTCGGCGCATTTGTCGAATTCCTGCCTGGCAAAGACGGGCTCCTGCATATTTCAGAAATATCGAATGAGCGCCTGGCTTCAATGGATGGAGTATTCAAAGAAGGTGAAATTGTAAAAGTGAAACTTGTCGAAATCGATAAGAAAACCGGCAAGTATCGCCTATCCCGTAAGGTTTTACTCGGAAATCGCCCGGAGCGAAAAGTTCCTGAAGAAAACGCCTGATTAGGATACCATAACTAACTGAAAGCCTGCAAGTTAATTGCGGGCTTTCTTTTTTTTGAGTGTGTAAGAAATCAGGCACTTTTAATCGACGTAGGCCTGCAGATTAACCATTTGTGTTCAATTGGCTAAAATCTTACGTTCGATTTTCACGGCTCGGTGAGTGGATTGCAACCGCGTTCTGAGTGGCTTCGTTACGGGGTCAACTATCCGACGCGAAAACATGAGACAATTAAAAATCACCAAGCAGGTCACGAACCGTGAGACCGCATCATTGGACAAATACCTGCAGGAAATCGGCAAAGTGGACTTGCTGCGACCTGAAGAGGAGGCCGAGCTGGCACGACGCATCCGTGAAGGAGATCGCGCAGCACTGGAACGATTAACCAAAGCAAATCTCCGATTTGTTGTATCGGTTGCCAAGCAGTACCAGAATCAGGGACTCACCCTCGGCGACCTTATCAACGAGGGCAACGTAGGACTGATCAAGGCTGCTCAACGATTTGACGAAACCCGAGGCTTTAAGTTCATCTCCTACGCCGTGTGGTGGATCCGCCAGAGCATCCTTCAGGCTCTTGCAGAACAGGCCCGAATCGTACGACTTCCATTGAACAAGATCGGCTTCATCAACAAGATCAACCGTGCCTTTGCTGCGCTTGAGCAGGAGTTTGAACGTGAACCCACCAACGAAGAATTATCAGAGGTATTGAAAATATCTGTGGATGATGTGACCGACACCATGCGGTCATCCGGAAGGCATGTATCCATGGACGCGCCACTGATTACCGGAGAGGATGGCACCTTGATGGACCTGATGCCTGGTGAAGGAGCAGCTCCATCGCCTGAATACAGCCTTATTACGGAATCCCTTCGCCGTGAGATTGAGCGAGCACTTTTTACCCTCACCCCAAGGGAGGCGGATGTGATTCGCCTGTATTTCGGGTTGAGCGAATCAGCCCTTACCCTCGAAGAAATCGGAGAACGATTCGAATAGACCAGGGAGCGGGTTCGCCAGATTAAGGAGAAAGCCATCCGACGCTTGAAACACACATCACGCAGTAAGATCCTGAAAACCTATCTGGGTTAATTC
>JBJTJB010000219.1:0-3091 GCA_046095245.1 Bacteroidota bacterium
GGTTCAAGACCTATTGGCACAACACCATCCATCGGGCCGGATTGAACTCATCCTGGTCGATGATCACAGCGAAGACGGTGGCGCAGGTTCGCTTTCCACCCAACCCAGAGTGCGGCTGATCCAACTTCAGGACGGACAAACAGGCAAGAACGCCGCTTTGCAAGCCGGTATCGCCTCTGCCACGGGTGAATGGATACTGACGACTGATGCCGATTGCCGCCTGCATCCGGATTGGGCCATGACGCTTGTGTCGCTCGGGGTACAAACCGATGCGGTGATGGTGTGTGGAACGGTGGACCTGGATCCTGCCCTCGGATTGCTTGGTGCAGTGCAGGCGCTCGAAACCCGGATCCTTCAGACCTGCGGCTCAGCATCCCTCGCCTTGGGATTTCCACTGCTGAATACCGGTGCTTCCCTGGCGTTCAGACGCAGCACCTTTCTGGAAGTGGGTGGATACAGCGGAAACAGCCACCTCGCATCGGGCGATGACACCTTCCTGATGCTGGCCATACATCGGACGTATCCGGGTCGCGTGATTCCCTGCGGAGCGCCCGCTGCCCGGGTCCGTACGGCCGCAGAGCCGACCTGGGCTGCATTCATGAGCCAGCGCCGGCGCAGGGCTTCCAAGGTGAGGCATTACGGCGCCTTAGGCATCGCCTTGTTTGGGTTGGTGCTCACCCTGGCACAATTCGCCACCCTGGCGGCCCTGGGAGCCTTTTGGGCCAGCTTGATTGATGCGCGGACCCTCCTGATTATCCTCGCCCTGCGCTTCCTCCCCGAATTCCTCCTCCTACGCGGGCTGCGCCCCCTGCAGCTTTGGCTTGCGGCCGTACCGCTGTCGCTCCTGTTTCCGCTGCTCAACATCCCTGCAGTCTGGCCGGTCGGCGCATCAAAGGCATCCTGGAAGGGGCGGCCGCTTGTGAATAAAAAGCACTGATCAAAACCCGCTTCCGCGGCCGCTTTTTACCGAACTTCGTAGGCCTTCGAGTCATGAAAAAGTACATTCTCCTCCTCGCATTCGCGCTTGTGTCCTGCGCCCTCAGCGCCCAGAAAAAAGCGCCTGTCATCAAACCCTACTCACCCGACGAGGCCAAAGAAGCCCGCAAGGAAGCCGATGCAGCCTTCAAGCTGCTCAACTACCTGCCTGCGCTGCGCATCTACGAACGCCTGGTGGTGACCGAGCCCAACAATGCCGATTACAACCACCGCCTTGGGTTGTGTTACCTGAGCACCAATATCAACAAAGGCAAGGCGGTGTCCTACCTCGAGTACGTTTCCAATGCCAACACCAAGGAGAAGCCCAAAGAGATCCTCTTTGATTTGGGACGCGCCTATTTCTATGCCGGCCTCTACGATCAGGCCATTCAGTCCTATGAGTCCTTCCGCGAGAAAAAAGGCGGAACCGTGGATGCCAAGCTCAAATTCGACATGTGGGTCGACTGGGCCTATGCCGCCAAAAAAATCACGGCAAATCCTGTGGCCTGTACCTTTAGCAATCCCGGCAAAGGCATCAACTCTCCTCAGGCGGATTACCGTCCGGTGATGGGAGTCGCCGATACGATTGTCTATTTCTGCTCCAAGCGAAAGGGCACAACCGGCGGACTCACCGATGACCTGGGAGAATCACCTGCCGACATCTATTTCTTCACCCAGAACGATACCTCCCGCTCCAAGGCGAAAACCGGCGGCATCAACCTCAACACCGAGTTTTACGAAGAGACCATGTCGCTCAACCTGAGTGGCGACCGACTCCTGCTTTACCGTGAGGGTCCGGAGGCCAGCGGCGACATCTACATCTCCGAACTGCAGGGTAAGATGTGGAGCAAGCCGGTGGTTGTCGGAAAAGACTTCGTCACCAAAGTGCTCGAGACCGGCGGTAGCATCAGTCCCGACGGAAAAACCTTGTATTTCTCGGCTGAGATCGTAGCTACCAAGAGCGGCAAGGACATTTACAAGTGCACCCGCTCCGATGGCGGATCCTGGAGCAAGCCCGAGCGCCTCAGCGATGTGATCAACACGGTACTCGACGAGGACATGCCCATGATCTGGATCGATGGCAAGACCTTGTTCTTCAGCTCGGCCGGACACAACAGCATGGGCGGACTGGATGTATTCAAGGCCGTGATGAACGATCCCCGCGAAGGCTTCAAGCAACCGGTTAACATCGGGTATCCCCTCAACTCCGTGTACGACGACTACAACATTGCGCTCAACTGCAGCGGTACCAAGGCCTGGGTGGCGGCGGTGCGCGACAGCGGCATGGGCGATTACGACCTGTGGGAAGTTACACTCGAAAAACCATTGGTGAGCAATCCATGACCTGGCTACAGGGGGCGGGCATCACCAATTTGGGTACACCGGCCAAGGGAGCCTACGTGGTGGTGACCGACAAAGGCACCGGAACGGAGATTGCCAGCCTGGAGTCGAACAGTGCCAACGGCCGCTTCGATTTGGCCCTTAACCCCGGAACCTATAAGGTGGTGTTGAAACACCCCAAGGCCGGAAAGACCGAACAGGAAATCACCGTAGAACCCGGTACGGCCAAACTGGTGCTCAACCTGCTTTTCCCCTGACCTGATGATTGTCCTGCACCGACCGCTCGCCTTTTTTGACCTTGAGACCACCGGCATCACCATTGGTGCCGATCGCATTGTAGAGATATCCATTTTGCGCCTGCAGCCCGACAGCTCACGGCAGGTCTATACCCGCCGCATCAACCCCGAGATTCCCATTCCCCTGCAGGCTTCGCAGGTGCATGGCATTTACGACAAGGATGTGGCCAACGAGCCCAGCTTCCGCCAACTGGCTCCCGAGATTGCTGCTTTCATTGGCAATGCGGATCTGGCCGGATACAACTCCAACAAATTCGATGTGCCCATGCTGGTGGATGAATTCCTCCGCGTGGGATTGCAATTTGACATGCGTGGCAGGCGCCTGGTGGATGTACAGAACATCTTTCACAAAATGGAGCAGCGCACCTTGGCTGCGGCGTATAAGTTTTACTGCGGCAAGGAAATCGTGAATGCACACAGTGCCGAGGCCGACATTACGGCCACCTTTGAAGTGCTGATGGCCCAGCTGGAGCGCTACG
>JBJTJB010000220.1:0-2827 GCA_046095245.1 Bacteroidota bacterium
CTTGGTAAACAGGGCCAAGGCCGCCAAGCTACCCGCCCACAGGAGGTTTAGAAGTGTGGTTTTTTCATCTGTTTCTGCTGCTTCAGGTTTACGTAGCAGATAGCGTAAAATCAGGCAGGTCGATAGGGTGAAAAACAGCAAATAAAGGTTGTCTGCCCGTGCATATACAATCGATGGAAGTGAAACGAAATAGATGAAAGCCAGGATCCATCCCCACAGTGTACGTAAACCGATGACGCGAATCAGAAAAAGTGCTATCGCAGTCATACACATCAAGTCTAAACCCAAGCAGACAAAGCGGTTGGTCATACTCACCAAATGTGGGCTATCGCCAACCATCAATAAATCACAACACAACTTGACCAAATTGAAGTGCAAGGGCATGTACTGTATGATGGGGAAGGGGGGCTTTTCCGGGTCGGCGTAGAGGGGTTCCCCATGTAATATCCGCTCCACTCCATAAACAACGTTGATTGATACGCCACCGGTCTCTGGCAAATACGATGTTGCCAAAACGATTCTCAGTCCAAGGATCACCAGGCTGGTTGCAAGCAACAGAGCGAAAAGCAATCGCTCGGCTTTTCCTTTACCGGAGAATACGCGCGTCAAGCCTTCCATACACCAATCAATGTTTTTCCAAGACCAAAGCCGGTCAACGGATCTGTTATGCGCGACAGGGGTACGATAAAGCGATCCCAAAAATGGATTTGCCGTGCATTGGGGTGTTTGCTGCGCAGTAAAAGCCGGTTGGTCAGGGATAAGCCCATGCCGAATGAATCCAGGTAACGAAGCAAAACCACTGTTAAACCAGCCGGAATAACCTGAACAAGCCGTTTTTTATTGTAACGTCGAAAATGCCCGAGTGCCTCGTCGAAGGGACTGAAAAGAAAATTGTGTGTCGGAACCAATATGATCAAATGCCCTCCCGGCCGTAGATGATTTTTAGCCCGCTGCAATTCCTTCAGGTCGTCTTCGATGTGTTCAATGACATCGATGTAAACGATTGTGTCGAATGTTTTGTCCGCTGTAAAATCCCCAAGCGTAGCCGTGATGATTTCTGGTCGTAGAGGGTACCGCCCTCGGATGGCTTTTTCAGTGATGGAAACACTCAGTGCAGGGTCCGGTTCAAGGCAAGTCCAATTTTTTGCGTTTCCCGCCTCCATGAGGTAAGTGCTTGTTTCGCCGATGCCGGCGCCAACTTCAAGGACATCACCCTGAATGTATGTTCCGAGTTGTGAAGCGTAATACCGTTTCCAGTTTTTCGCGTTGGAAAATAAATCCAGCTCGGTGCCGATGTAAACAGGGTTTACCATGTCGCCGCAGACCGGATGAAGTTGGTGTATTCAAGTGCCGGAATGATATGCCGCTGCGTTCTGTAATTAAGGACATTGAATACGAGGAGCAGTGAAATCAGGAAGGCTTGGAAAATGAGTATCAATAAACCAATGACCACAAAGGATGCCCAGCCCGGGATGGCGAGGGGAGTGAAAAATCGTATTCCCGCAACAACGATGATTCCGATGGACAAGAAGCAAATCAAGATGAGGCTGGACAGGAGCATTCGCACTGCCAGGGTATCGGTATGAACGGAAATAGCACCGAGCCCGTGAAGTACAAGTGAAACAAAATTCATTTTCGATTCACCGCGGTAGCGCTTTCCGCGGTCAAGGGAGATTGTACTGTAGGGTATGCCCGTACGGATGATTCCGCCTGAAAAGTGGTTCCATAGGTCGGGAACGAAAACGAGGTCCTGTAACCGCGAAAATGGAATCGCGCAGAAATTCCCGAAAGAAATGGTTTTGCCGGTTAAAATACGAAAGACAGTTTTGTAGGTCGCATAAAACAACCTGAAGGTGAAACTTTCAAACCTTTTTTTACGCTGCCCGAAAATGATGTGCCCGTTTTTTTTGAACGACTCTTCCAGCAGAAGCGGAATGTCCTCTGGCTTGTCTTCTCCATCACCATCCATTACTACCACATGGTCCGGAGTATGATGCTTGCTGATATGGCACAGACCGATGGTGATGGCCCGTTGATGCCCCACATTTCGATTTAACCGGATCATTTCGACTTCCCGGAAATGCTGTTTAAGAACATCCGGGCAGGTAGTTGTGGAGGCATCATCGACTATAAACCACGTGCACTCGTTTCCAGCAGAAGATGACATGACCGAACGAATTCGTCCGATCAGCTCCGCACCCGATTCCCAGTCGTTGTAAAGTGGTATGAGGATGGCAACCTTCACAGGTTAAAGGTAACGAAAAATACCGATTTAATTACGACTTGTCGGGCTCTTTTTACCTGCTTTAATGGAAGGATTATAAGGCATTGTGAGTTCATCCGGCAATTCAGTGTCAAACAAAACTTCCGTGATTAGCTTAATCGTATAGGCGTACTGTTATACTGTTTTTCCGGAGAATGACCATTCATCATTGCATACATCAACAATTGGATTTTCAGCCCTGCCACTGATTTAAAGTCAGAGTTGAAATCCTTGTTTTTAGTATCCAATCAAATCAATTGAAAATCAGTTGTTTACGCATATATGATTTTTTACATGAATTGGTGTAATTGGCAAAGGTTTTCCGAAATTGCAGGTGAATTATTCTGACCCTAAATGTCAAAGCACGTCATTCTTCTCGGTCTTGTCCTGTTGACTTTTGTTGAGTTGTTATTCGCTCAGGACAAGCGCAGCTCGAATTTCAGTGAATGGTCACAGGCGCGATACCAAAATCCCGGTGTCCGTTATGCCTGGCCCGATCGCTACAGGGCTTTCACTGTTGATTTGGTCGCTATTGCAGACAGACTTAAATCTGCACCTTCTGAA
>JBJTJB010000221.1:0-5030 GCA_046095245.1 Bacteroidota bacterium
GACCTATGGCGTCTAAAGCGCTTCAGCAATTATTCCGCGACGCCGATTGGGGTGAACTCGACTACCTCTTCGTTGACCTTCCACCTGGCACGAGCGATATCCATTTGACCTTGGCTGCAACAGTTCCCATCACCGGTGCGGTTGTGGTATCCACTCCTCAGCAGGTTGCGCTTGCCGATGCCCGTAAGGGAATTTCCATGTTCCAGATGGACAGCATCCACATTCCTGTCCTTGGCCTGGTGGAGAACATGGCCTATTTCACACCCATGGAACTCCCCGAAAACAAGTACTACATCTTTGGCCAGGGTGGTTGCAGGCGATTGGCCGATGAATTACATGTGCCATTTTTGGGTGAAATCCCCCTCGTGCAAGGAATCTGTTATGGAGGGGATGCCGGCCAACCCATCGTACTTGACCACGATCACCCAGCGTCACTGGCCTTTCTGACCGTGGCCGGAAACGTCGCTCAGCAAATCGCCATTCGCAATGCTGCGCATGTCCAACAACCTGTCAACGGCTAAGTTGAATGGATCATCCGACCACCCTTCAAGCACGGATTGAGGAGATTCTAGCTCAGCTACGGCCCTACCTGGAAGCAGACCAGGGCAACATCTCCTTCGTTGAGGTTACGGACGAAATGATTGTTAAAGTACGCCTCGAAGGTGCCTGCAGTTCTTGCTCGATGAGCATGATGACGCTGAAGGCAGGTGTCGAACAATCGCTCATCAAGGCGATACCGGAAATCAAGGCTGTAGAAGCAGTTTGATCAGGGTTTCTCCACCCCGTTTACGAAATTCGTTTTTGACACCACTGCACCAGTGGTATCATAGTGTATCCAAAGTCCGGATTTCAAGCCCAATTTATACTGACCGGATTCACGGAGCTTTCCGTCCGAGTAATAGATGCGCACGGGCCCATCTTCCTTATCCGAACGATAGGACATCTCAAAAATCAACTTGCCGGTTTCGTTGTATTGCAGGTAGGCGCCATCACGCTTACCGTTTTTATAGGTCTTGACTTCCGCAAGCGAATCGTTGTCGTAATACACTATCCATTTCCCCTGTGGCACGCCTTTGACATAGCGCTCGCGTGACTTGACAGATCCGCTTTCTGAATAGTAAGTCCAAAGACTATCCTTCACCTGAGCTGAATAGGTACCGGAAGCCATGATCTTACCGCTTTCGTACCAGGAGACCGCATTCCCTTTTGATTGAGGAGCGCCGTATACGACCTCGGCCTTCAACTTGCCGCTTTCATACCAGGTCCTGCTCGTACCCACCGGTTTATCGTTCTTGAAATTCGTTTCAGCGCAAAGGGTATCGGTACGGTAGTACTTACGCCACACCCCCTGTTTGAGCCCTTTGGCATCGCGGCGGTTGATGGTATCGCCTTTGAAAACCTGGTATGAATTGGGTTGGGCGCAAATTGTTCCAACGGCCAATAGAAAACAAAGTGCAAACAAGCAGATCTGAATCCATCTGCAGGAGAGGTGATCAACAGGCGAACGACTCATTCTAGTAGGTGCGTGGCGCCAGAGATTTCGATTTCAGAGCTAACCGAAAACAACCGATTGGGCAGGGGGCCGCCACTCCTCCTCCCCAAGTCGAAAATACAGGAATGCACAATTCGAACCAAAAAATAAGCATTTGTAAACGTCTGTTTTCACCTATTTTTGAATCAACCCCATATGTCAAACAGCCTCTTCTCCCCTTTACCCCGCCCGCTAATCGTAGTCCTCGCCTTCTTCTTGGCAGGCACATCCCAGCTCAGCGCTCAAAACAGGCTGAATGGAATTGTGCGTGATGCCAACTCCAGAGAGACCTTGATCGGCGCCACCATTGTTCTGAAAGGCACACGTTCTGCCACAACAACTGATATCGACGGAAAATTTGAACTCTCCCTACCCGAGTCATCATCTTCACCCTATGTCCTCACCATCACCTATGTCGGTTATGCGCAAACGGACTTCACGGTGAAAAATCCATCCGTCACAGCCGAAATCCTGTTGAAGGCCGACAACAAGGTCCTGAAAGAAGTCAGCGTAGTGGAATCGCGTTTGACCGAGAAACAGCGTGAGTCGCCACTGACCGTTGAGGCCATGGATATTCTCGCTATACGGCAGACTCCTGCTGCAAACTTTTATGATGGACTGGGTGCCCTCAAGGGCGTTGATGTAACAGCAGCCAGTCTTGGATTCAAGGTCGTAAACACCCGTGGATTCAATAGCACATCGCCGGTGCGTTCGCTGCAGTTGATTGACGGCGTAGACAACCAGGCACCGGGCTTGAATTTCTCCTTGGGTAATTTCCTCGGCACTTCAGAACTGGATTTGCTCAAGGTGGATCTTGTTGCCGGTGCCAGTTCGGCATTTTATGGACCGAACGCATTCAATGGTGTGATCAGTATGACAACGCGAAGTCCATTTGTAAAACCCGGACTGGAAGTGAGTGTGAAAACCGGATCACGCGAACTCCTTGAAACTGCCCTGCGGTATGCCAAGGTTTGGAAGAATACTGCGGGGGAGGATAAACTGGGTGTCAAATTCAATGCGTTTTTTCTGAAAGCCTACGACTGGGTGGCCGATAACCGGGCTGCCACACCACAATCAATGAGCGACGTGCGAAATCCAGGAGGATATGATGCCGTGAATGTGTACGGTGATGAATATTACAGTGGAGGCGACTTCAGCCTGGTTCCAACATTGCGTCCCGGCTTCGGAATCATTTACCGAAGCGGTTATGCAGAAAAAGACCTGGTGGATTACAATACACGTAACGCGAAACTGAACGCTGCCTTGCATTATAAAGTCAATCCGAAAACCGAGTTGATTGCCAGTTCGAATTTTGGTACCGGCACTACTGTATATCAGGGTGACAACCGTTACAGCTTGAAAAACATCCTCTTTTATCAAAACCGATTGGAACTAAAGCAACAGGATAAGTTCTTTCTGAGAGCCTATGCAACGAATGAAGACGCAGGGGATTCGTATGATGCTTTCTTTACTGCCTTGTTGCTTCAGCGGGCTGTAAAGAGCGATGCCGACTGGGTTGATGATTACACCAAGTTCTTCAACCAGAACAACTACTTCAATAAAATCCGTTCATTTCCGGGATATCCACAGGCTTCACAGTATCCTGATTTCATCAGCTACCTGGCTTCCATCAATCCTTTCCTGCTTGAAAACTACTATGACTCGCTTACGCTTTACCACGGCGGTGCTCGTGACTATGCAAATAGCGCAGGAAACCCCATCAAAGACAATGACCCCTACCTGATTCCCGGCACCTATAGTTTTGACTCAACCTTTCAAGCCATCATCTCGCGTGAGAGTTTCGCGCAAGGTGGATCTAAATTCTTTGACCGCTCTGCACTATACCATGTCCAAGGGGAATACACCTTTGACATACAGGAGTTCAAAATCACAACCGGAGGAAACTTCAGGCGTTATACCCCAAACTCACGCGGAACAATTTTCAGTGATACGAGTGGGATCAGAATCCGGAACAGTGAATTCGGCTTGTATTCCGGAGTTGAACGTAAATTGATGGATGATCGGCTAAAACTGAATGCCACTGTCCGAATCGATAAAAACACCAATTTCAATTATCTTGTATCGCCTGCGATTTCCGGTATTTATATGCCCGATGAAAAACAATCGCTGCGTTTGTCCTTCAGTTCGGCCATCCGCAATCCCACCCTGGCCGATCAGTATTTATTTTACCAGGTTGGGCGTGCAACATTGATTGGAAATCTGAATGGGTATGACTCCCTGGTCACAATCCCATCCTTGTTAACAGGGTTGAATTATCAGAATCCCGATACGCTATCGTATTTCAATGTGGATCCTGTGAAGCCAGAGCAAGTTCGGACGCTTGAACTCGGGTACAGGAATACTTTTTTCAATTCACTGTTCATCGACCTGAATGCCTATTATAGTTTGTATACCAACTTCATCGGTTACAAAGTCGGGGCGGATGTGACTGTCATACCCGGATCACCTTTGCCCATTTACTTGAACAACATCTATCGCGTTGCAACCAATTCACAGGATCTTGTGGCTACCCAAGGAGTATCCATTGGCGCAAGTTGGTACTTCAAGCGGTTCTACACCCTCACCGGTAATTACTCTTGGAACCAATTGGACCGGATGGGATCCGACGATCCTCTGATACCTGCATTCAATACGCCCCGAAACAAATTCAACATTGGAATTTCGGGAACAGAAATCGACAATAAAATCGGACAGAACTGGGGATTCAGCATCAATTACAAATGGGTAGAGGGCTTCCTGTTTGAGGGTTCGCCGCAGTTTACAGGTGAAATTGATAGCTACGGACTGGTAGATGCGCAAGTCACGCGAAAATTCCCGGAGACCAAAAGCACCTTCAAGCTGGGCTGCTCCAACATCCTAAACAATTTGCACTACGAAGTGTATGGTGGTCCACTGATTGGTCGCCTGGTGTATTTCCAGGTCCTGGTTGAATTGAACTGACCTTTTACTGCGGATCGACATCCACCTGTACGAGCAATTGCCGGTTTTCAGGAACCTTACGGTACTCCTCCAGTGCGCTCATCAGGAGCCGCTTCACTTCTGAAACCGATAAGTTTTTCTCCAGCTTAAGCATGAGATTTCGCAAATAATAATTCCGTACCCGGTTCACATATGGAACCGTTGGGCCCAGTACACGGGCACCGAACGTACCGCGCAAACTCCGACTCAATTCCAAGGACATGCGCTCCAGTTTGCGCTCGTCCTTATGCTTCAAGCGCACTTCAATCAACCGGCAATATGGCGGATAGTTGAACCGATGCCGTTCATCGAGCTCATGCATGTAAAAGCCTCTGAAATCATGCTTCAGGACAAAGCGTATCACATGATGATCCGTTGCATACGCTTGAACCACCACACGGCCATGGTCTTTACGTCCGGCACGTCCGCTTACTTGTGCCAGAAGTTGAAAGCCCCGCTCATTCGCCCTGAATTCCGGGAAATGAAACAAAGCGTCAGCATTCAATATGCCGACCAACGA
>JBJTJB010000222.1:0-2323 GCA_046095245.1 Bacteroidota bacterium
TTGCTGGATATAGTAGGCCATGTTCTGGTTGATCTTCTGCTCTACCTGGTCCTCACTGACTGTAACACTGTCGACTTCGGCATGATGAAGCAGTAGTTTGTTCAGTAATAGCTGATCAATCACCCGGCACCTGAGTTCATCTCCACGCAAGTTTGTTTGCGCCATCATTTGCTGGGTTTGAGCCTCCAGGTCAGAAAGCAATACGACTTCGTTACCGACAACAGCTATTACCTGGTCCACAACATTTGCAGGAACAGAAGATGGTTGTGCCCAAGCGGTACCACTCAGGAGCACAATCAAACAAAGCCAATTAAGGCTTAGGTAACCAGGTTTCAATTTCCTGAAGTCGTAGGGCATCTTGGTAGGCATCGTTTTCCATGGCGCTGATCAATTCAAGCTTTCGCTTATTTAGGATCAGGTTGCGGATGTTGTCCTGTTCGAAGGTAAGGGGAGATGGACTTTCTTTGATTTTGAATCCCTTGATGTTGACAAAATAGATTCCGGCTGAATCCGGAATTTCGATGAATCGGTTGTTCCGAAGGAACTGCTCCTGATTGTAGGTTTGCAATGGCACCTTTTTGACCAGGTCATCGAACAACAACCATTCCTCGTCGTTGAAGTAATACTCCGTCGCGAATTGGTAACAGTATTCTTCCAGGCTTTTCCGGTCCCGGGGCTGGGTACTTCTGTACAACGTTCGGACTTTTTGAAGTTTTGGAGCATTACCCGGCAATTTGAAGTAATTGACCTGAACGATGTTGCTCTTCAACAAGAAATTTCCCGGGTTTGACTCATAAAAAGCTTTGATCTCTGATTCACTGACAGAGGTGTCCAGTTTTTGACGGATCAGTTCACTTTCGTAGGCATAAGTAATGAGCGAGTTGCGGTATTCTTCAAGCCTGGCTTCTACATCTTCCATTTCGTCCTGAAGGTTTTCCTCCGCCTTATGCAATACAGCTTGCTGTCGGGTCCAATTCTGCACAAACTGCCTCACCAATGCAAGTGAGTCCGCCGGAGTTGATCCCGTTGGAACAAGGTTTTTCAGGTCTCCAGCCAGTAAGACCTGATCGTAGACCCGTGCGACTACACGCTCATCGGCGGCTGATTTCGAGTTGCCCGGCTTACAGGACAGAAGCGATAGGATTAGACACAAAAACATCACCCCGAAAACAGGGGTGATGTTTACATGAGGTTTTACGTGTAAGCGGTTAGACAAAAGCCTCTGGAAATTATTTCCACATTTTTGAAAGTACACCTTGATCAACGGAAACGGCATACTTTGCTTGAAGTGAGCTGATCCAGTTTTTCTCCAGGTAGTTTTGATAGTCGGCTGTGATTAATCCCCTCGCCTCGTCAATGGATTTGGGTCCTACCGGAATGGCCTGCTTCACATCAACCAGGTACCATACGTTGTTGCGCTGAGACAGTTCGCCGGCACCGGTCTTTCCCATACATGCGTCAACAAGTTCGTTCTCTCCCTTGGCAAAGCGGGCCTCCTTTTGAACGATGGGGTCAGTTGCTGATTTATTGACAGAAAGTAAAATGTCGGGAACAGGCTTTTTCCCTTTTACAAGTTGCTTCTTGAACTCGGCAAGCGCTTTGCTGTCCTTGGAAGAGTATACAATCGCATCGAATCGTTCGCCCCAGAGGTAGTTGTTCTTATTCTGGTCATAGTATGACTCGAGACCTGCCGAATCTTTCACGGCTTTGCTCCATACCATTTTGTCGGTGAGGTCGAACAGGAGGATGCCATCGCGATATTCCTTCATCAGGTTGCGGAAATCAGGAAAAAGGTTATCGAGACGTGCTTCATAAAACGAGAGACAAGTTTCACCGACCCACTGATCGTACATGCTGTAGCCAACGGCCTGAGGTGTTGAGCCGGTACGCTTGGTTTGATGCGATGCGATATACTTGGCAAAGTCCTGCTGAGTGTAAAGCTGCGGAGAAGCGCCTGAGTCCGTAAGGGTGAACAGGTATTTTGTGAATTTGGAAACACGGGTAAGTTCCCACTCGCCGGCAAGCAAGGAGGTGTCAAGTGCATTGACGAATTCATCCAGATTTGCACGGGTGTCCTTGAACGTATATCGCTTTTTGATTTTGGCGATCATACTTGCTTTGCTAGCCTCATTGCGGCTATCACGCGCAATCAATTGCTTAAGTTCCGCCTTCTTTTCATCGAATGAGGGAACCCCGCGTTTTTCAAGCAGTTTTATCAGATGGTAACCGTAAGTCGTCTTGACAACGTCGCTCACATCACCGACATTCTTCAATTGGAAGGCCGCCTTCTCGAACTCCGGTACCATGCGACCTGTACCAAACC
>JBJTJB010000223.1:0-3473 GCA_046095245.1 Bacteroidota bacterium
TTGTACTGCTCGTACACCTTTACGGCTTGTGCATCACCGGCCTTCACAAGGGATTGGCTGTTTTTAATCCACTTGATCAACCAGTCCTCCTTGTATTTGGTGTGGACATTTTTTAGGCCCGGACCTACAACAACATCCTCACCCACGACGTGACATGCCGTACAGTTGGCTTTGAACAAGGCCTCCCCGTTGGGTTGGGCGAAAGATGAGAACGGTAGAACAGCTAAGAGAACACCAGCTAACAAACTGGTTTTCAAAGATCTTAGGACGAATTGACGCATATGCTTCACGTGTTTTATCCTGGCAAAGCCGACCTTTTCTGACATTTTCCTGACGAAACAGGCCACTTTTTACCGCGGCCAAATTTAATGGAAACTGATATCCAAAAGACATGGAAACCGATTTTGTGAGAAATTCATTTCAGGGCGGGAATGTTCATTTTTACCCATTGAATTTCAAGATTTTGCACGTACAACGGCCAGGGCTTGCCGCAGTGTGTTTTGAACATACGGCTACAAGTGAGCCCTATCCGTCCATTTTCACTGCCCGGGAAGGCGGTTTTTGCCGAATTTCGTTGTTGAAATGCGAAAGAAAACAGTACTAGGTTTGGTTGTGCTGGGGTTTGCGTTTAACCCCACCATGGTTTACGCTCAATCGGAGGCCGATCAATTGGTAGAACATCACCGGAAAATCGGTGCATTGAAAAACAGCATGCCGGGCTTTCGCATCCAAGTCTTTTTCGGCCCTGAACGCGTAAAGGCACAGGAAACAAAAGCTCAGTTATCCGCTTTATATCCTGAAAATCAAGCTTATCTGGTCTATCAACAGCCGAATTTCAAGGTAAGGTTAGGCGAATTCAAAACCCGGCTGGAAGCGAGCCGCTTTTTGCAAGAGGTGCAAGGAAGCTTTCCCGGTGCTTTTATCGTTCCGGACGAGGTTAGGCTTCCGGAGCTTTAAACTTAAATCGCCTGGTGATTGAAAGGCTGGAGCACCAGCTCACTGACCACTCCGCTTTCAGGTTGCTGACATAGGAACCAAATGGCCTTCGCCACTTCGTCCGGACGAATCATCTTATCGCGCTGTACCCGGAGGTCGATGTTGTCCCAGAAACCGGAGTCGACTCCACCGAGAAACACCTGGGTAATCCGGATTTCCGTTCGCTTCAATTCCTCCCGCAAGGATTTCATGAATCCGTTTAGTGCGTATTTCGAGGCAGCATAAACACTTGCCCCGGCCATCGGGGTTTTTCCCAGCACACCGGGCAGGTGGATGATAAGTCCCTTCCCATTGGCTTTCATTGCCGGAAGGCAGGCCTTTAATAGATAAAACGTGCTGTAAAAATTAACCGACATACTGGCTTGAAGGTCCTCCGATTGCAGTTGTTCGAACGGCTTGATGATTCCGATACCGGAGGCCTGAATAAGGATATCGAAAGGGATTGTGGCTGCCGAGAAGGCCGAAGCCAGGGCATTGACCTGATCTTCTGCACTCAGATCTGCAACGTACACCTGCTCTACCGGTATCATCAACTCGTGAGCCAGGTGTTCAAGCGCTACTTTATCACGACCCGTCAAAAACACCTGGGCACCGCTTTGAGCCAGTTGCCGTGCGGTTGCCGAGCCGATATCACCTGTAGCGCCTGCAATCAACACACGCTTGCCTTTCAGTTTTTCCATGCCAACTAAACAAGGTCCCCGAAAGAAAGTTCATGCGCTGCTGCCGAAAAGACCCTTCCCCACGAAAAAATCGCCGGTGGCCAAATCACCGAATCGGCTTTTCAACAATTCCATGGACCGTTTTAGAACTGTCGGAAGAACAACATGATCCCAGGGTATTCATCAGCCCAAAACAACCTGATACTTATCCCAAACTTTTTTATCAATTGACCCAAAATAAAATCAGCTTGGCGGATAAAAACCGGACTGTTGTGCATACACATAACTGTTAAAAACAAAGCCGTCTTTTTGGTCAACGACTTAAGATAGCCGTGGTGTGCCATTACTATTGTGCGCACCAAAACCCAAAGGCCATTCGCCACAAAAGCCACTGCATAAATACGCATTGGAACCGCTTAATCAACTACGACTTCGAACCATTCTTCATTCAAAACCCTTACAATTCCATGAAAACAACCTTTTCCAAAACCGCCGGCAATCAACCGGCCCGCACGCTCCGCACTTTGGCAGCCCTCTGCCTGGTCTGTTTAATGAATGTAGTTCATGTTTTTGCACAACCGCTGCGCTTCTACAACGGCGCACCGGGAAATCCGGTCAACTTTGAAATTGACGGGAATTACTTTCCGGCTACCACCAGCACCACCTCAACCGATTGGTCGGACCTTGGAAATGCCGGTCGTGGCGTTCTTGCCAAAGATGCATCGGGTAACACGATTCAGGGAATCAATTTCATCGACGACAACCAGGTTGCACGCTATGTCCAGGATGCGAACTGGGGTTGCGCCGGCTGCATCGATTATTCGCAATTTGATGGTTCCTCCAACAAAAATTCAGACGATATCGGGCCTGGTACCAACAACTGGACCTACAGTTCGAATGGGCAGGGTCCACAGAAGAACGATATCACCAATGCCATGCTGTTCCTGAAAAAGCAGGGTGCAGACACCTGGCTGATCGGCGGAGTGGAAACACGCTCAGTCAACGGCGACTCACACATTGACTTCGAATACAACCAGGCGGGAGTCTTCACAACGGGCACACTCAATCTTGGAAATATCAAGGGAAGCGGTCCGAACAAAGGCCGGACTTACGGTGATTTCCTGGTTTCTGTAGATTATGAAATCGGTGGAAGCAACCCGGTGTTCTCCTTCCGCACGTGGCAGCATCCCGGAAAATGGACTGTTGTAAACCTGACTCCGGGCGTTGATTATTTCTTCGCTGCTAACGTCACTACAACAATCGATGCCATCGCACCCGGACTAGGTGTAGACCCAAGCGGCAATCCCTCAAACACTACCATTCCGCTGCAGTTTGCCGAGTTCGCTGTGAAAAGCACCGTGCTGAACAACCTGTTCACCAACCCAAATGCCTGCGATCCGGATGCCACCGTCAACATCAAGACCCGTTCATCGTCCAGCTTCACGGCTGAACTGAAGGACTTTGTCCTGATGCCAATCGTGATCACCAGGCCTCCGCAAGTGAGCTGCCCTGCACCCCAGTGTGTTTGTCAAAACCTGTCCGGAAATTCATTCACGGTAAGTGATGCAACCTGTTCAGCCATCTACAACTACACCTGGAAAATCGTAAGCGCCGATCCTACGCTCAATGTGAGCATCGTGAGCCCGAACTCCTGTTCTACGGCCATCAATACCACCGGATACGGAACGGTAACCCTTCGCTTGGTAGGCCGCAAAGGCGTTTGCGCTGATTCTTGCACAACCACTATCACGGTCAAGCCCAAGCCGGGTTGCAGCATTACCGGCTCAGGTAGCGTTACGCCCATGAGCACGACAACCT
>JBJTJB010000224.1:0-3733 GCA_046095245.1 Bacteroidota bacterium
GTGGTGGCTGGCCGATATTCTTGTTCTGAGTAAAACGCACCCGAAAAACCCCTTTGTCGTTTACGAACACTACATCCGTCCGGCCCAGCTGGATAGCCTGAAATCAAAAAACATCCAGGTCTGTTACCTGGAAGAACAGGCAGAATACAACGACCTTCGTTTTGACAGTACCTTCACAAAAAGCATCGCCGTTCCGTTCAGTTCCCTGCATCAATCACCCGCGGATTCAAACGCCAATACCTTTTCGCGCCACTGACCAGGCATTGTGATACTGACCCCTTGTTCGTAATCGAAACACACCTGAACCGATTTACCCATGGCAGCGACATGAAATTCGGCATCAGCACCGCAGGCAACAATTCTGTATTCCATTTCGAAGCTACTGTTTCCCAAACGTGAAACCCTGCACTCTACTTCAACCCGTTCGCTGAGTAATATAGGTTGCTTGTAATCGATTTCGACCCGTGCCAGAATGATTCCCTGACGATTCCAATCCAATTCAGGACCAAGCAATGCATTGAAATAATGAACGCGCGCCAATTCAAAATAGGATAGATGATTGGCATTGTTCACATGACCCATGGCATCAATATCCTTAAACCGCAGCTGAATCTGCAGCCTGCTTCGGAATGAACTCTCAATTTTCATCGTCCAAACTTACTGAATCCCTCTCGCCCTTTCGCTTACCTTTGCAGCACGTGGAAAAACCAGGCTTACTATTCCTGACCTCGAGATTCCCTTATCCATTGGAAAAGGGCGATAAACTCAGGGCTTACCACCTGATCAAAGCCCTTAGCCAGGATTTTTCCGTCCACTTGTTCAGCCTATCCGAGTTTGCCCCAACCCAAGGCAGCATCAGCGAAGTTGAGCCGTATTGTAAATCCATACGAACCGTTGTTATTCCACGGTGGAAGTGCGGCTACAACATGTTGCGCCAACCGGCCTTACCCTTTCAAGTTGCGTTTTTCACGGACTCCGCTGCAAAAAGGGAGCTGCTTGATTATACGAAAACCTGCAAACCGCAATACGTACTTTGCCACCTCATCCGGATGGCAGAATACGCAAAAGAGCTTACTGGCCCAAAGGCCATAGATTACATGGATGCCTTTTCAACCGGCATGCACCGTTACGCAGAGCGATGTAGCCCCGTGATAAGACCCTTCGCGAAAATTGAAGCCGGGCGTTTGGATGAATATGAAGCCAAGGTTTTCAATTGGTTCAATGCCCATTTCATCATCTCGGAACAAGACCGAAATCTGATTCCACATGCTGACAGGAATCAAATCGATATTGTTCGGAACGGAGTCGACATACGTTTTTTTCATCCTGCTGAAACGGAAAAAGAGTTTGATTTACTCTTCAATGGACACATGGCTTATCCGCCCAACATCGCCAGCGCGGAATATGCTGCACGGGAGATCCTGCCCCTGTTGCGAAAAAAAAGACCCGAAGCATCCTTGCTGATTGCCGGTGCCGAACCCGGCAAGCGCATCATGGGCTTGAGCGGAAACGGCGTAACGGTGAGAGGCTGGATGGATGATGTACGTGAAGCATTCAGTTCCTCGCGCATTCTACTTGCCCCTATGCTCATCAGTATCGGTTTACAGAACAAGATTTTGCAGGCGATGGCTATGCGCATTCCGTGCGTGGTGAGTCCGATGGCCAACAATGCACTCGGTGCAAAGCCCGACGAAGAAGTTCTTGTTGCGGAATCGCCCGAAGAGTATGCACAAAAGATCGAAGCCTTACTTGAGAATGCGGAATTGTACAAGCGGATTTCCGAAGCGGGCTACCAGTACGTACGCAAGCATTTCAGCTGGGAGGAAGAGGCGAAAAAAATCAAAAATCGGCTGTTGAACTTCAGCTGACTTTCTGCTTCAGCAAGCGTTCCATTTCCTGACTGAATTGCCTGCTGACTTCGCGAACCACCACATTCAATTGTTCGAGGTCTGCGCGCAACTCGTTGTTTGAGCGCTTGCGCTCCGTGTGGTGTTCAATGTTCCGGATGGTTTCCTTCACTGCAAGGATTCCTGAGCCAACCAACGTGGGCCTGATCTTATGGGCAAGTTCTGATACCGATTTCAAATCACCTGATGAATAGTGTGCCATCATGGCATCGACCGCTGAGGGCACGGTTTCGTTGAAGATCGACAGCATCCGAATTAGAAAATCCCTGTTGGAATCCGTTTCGTACGAAAGGCCCAACAATTCGTAAAGCGTGGTTGAAACAGCCGCACTTTTCACTTCTAGGGGCATCCGCCGGGCTGGCCGACTTAAACCGGCTTTTACACCAGGATCCAAACATGACATTATCTTCTTAAATAAGTTATCATCCTTGAACGGCTTCACCAGGCAATCATTCATACCGCCGGCGATGCATTTTCGCCGGGTGGTTCTCGAAGTATTCGCTGTGACAGCCAAGATGGGGACCTGGCTTTTCTTCAAATCAGTCATGGAACGGATGCGCCGTGTCGCCTCAATACCATCCATTCCGGGCATCTGAATATCCATCAGGATAATATCGAAATCGGATTGATGCAACTGATCAATGGCCTCCTGGCCGGACATAGCTGACTTGACCTGCATATGCCAGCCCTTCAGCATCGCCTCGGTAACGAACAGGTTCACTTTATTGTCATCGACTACAAGTACCCGAATCGTTGAAGGATCGGTCTTGCCTGCAGATGGTTTAGTAGCACGAGTAGAACGCTTTCCTGCTTTGGGATACCTTAATTCGAAAATGAATGTACTGCCTTTGTCCGGTGAACTTTCTACCCGGATGGAACCGCCTTGTTTTTCAACAAGGCTCTTGCTGATCGCAAGTCCAAGCCCTAAACCACCTGTTCCGAATTCAGACGAATTCACCTGCGTGAAGCTCTCGAAAATCCGCTTGTGCATATGCTCTGGAATTCCAATACCCGTATCAGATACCCTGAACTGCATCAGAACTGATTCCGCGTCTTCAGACAAAAGAGTTTGGTTTAACACAACATTTCCTTGCTCGGTGAATTTGACTGCGTTGCTCAGCAGATTAAGCAGGATCTGGCTTAGTCGATGTGGATCACCTATCACGAGAGGCGCAGGAATACCACCTTCCCACAGGTGCTTGATCGACAGTCCCTTTTCCTGTGCCCTAAAAACCTGCAATTGAAGGCTACTATCGGCGACTTTAACCGGATCAAAAACGGATTCCTCAAAAGTTAATTCACCGCTTTGCCAACGGGCAAAATCCAATAGGTCGTTGATGATCACCAGCAGATTCCCGGCCGTCTCATTCATCACTTCGATATACTCCCGCTGAATCCCATTCAACTGCGTCTTTCGCAGTAGCCGAACAATTCCGAGGATGCCATTGAGCGGTGTACGCAATTCATGACTGATATTGGCTAAAAAAGTCTCCTTAGTTTTGAGAGACTCCTGCAATTCAGCTTCCTTCTGACGCAAGCTCGACAAGAGGATTTCCCGCTCGGTCACATCCTGGCAACTACCGACCAATACCGGCGTATTTGTTTCGGGGTCTATTACGATTTTTGAGTGTGCCTCAATGTGCCGTATCTCATCCGATGGCAGAATGATCCTGTATCGGATGGTCCAGGGAGGATCATCCGGCTTCATTGCGGTCACAGCCTCTTCGACAGCTGATTTATCGTCCGGGTGTAGCAAGGTGTAGAATAAATCCATAACCGGCTTGCGGTTCACATCGACACCGAATATAGCATACATACCTTCTGAC
>JBJTJB010000225.1:0-3068 GCA_046095245.1 Bacteroidota bacterium
CACCACTCTCACCATAGGCGAGATTCGAAGGAAGGAAGAGCTTCCACTTGGAACCAACGCCCATCAACTGAAGAGCTTCTGTCCACCCCGGAATAACACCACTTACAGGGAAGCTGGCAGGCTGTCCGCGTTCAACAGAACTGTCGAAAACCGTTCCATCGGTGAGGGTTCCGTGATAGTGCGTAGTCACCTTGTCGTTCAATCCGGGCTTAGGTCCGTTTCCTTCCTTCATCACGATGTACTGAAGACCACTTGCAGTGACTTTCACTCCAGGTTTGTTTTTGTTTTCTTCCAGGAATGCTTGTCCCTTGTTGAGGTTTTCAGAACCCTTGGCGCGTTCCTTTTCCATCATGAATCCTTGAATGATGCGATCGGCATCCTCTTGCTTCATGCTGGCATTACCTGCGTATACGTCTGTCAAAGCCTGTGCAAGGATTTCGATCTTTAATGAATCGAAACCACTGCCTTTTAAGTTGTTCCCAATGGCTACGCCAAGTCCGTAGCTGACCGAGTCGATTGTGCTGCTCATTTTGGTGTTTGATGATTTGTTGTCCTGTGCGTTACAAGAAGCCACGACCACCAGGGCTGCGGCGAAGACAGGGATAATGCTTTTCTTGAGGTTCATTTCCGTGAGTTTATTGAGCCGCGAAGGTACCGAATTATCCCACGCCAGGGGTATTCTGCGGACGATTCGCGGACACGCCGAAAAATTGCCAAATACACCAAAACAAAACCGACAACCAGGCAATAAGCGAAAAGCGGAAAGCCCGCATTACCAAAGGGTTATCGTATGTAAAATCGACCAGATGTTGGCCTTGACCGGGGCGGACTCCCAGGAACAATCCATCAACCGGCAGCTGGGGCGCAGGACGTCCATCCACCTGAATGCTCCACCAGGGAGCAGCCTGTTGAAGCACAACCAGAAGGGAGGAGTCGGATCCGGCCTCTACCCGTACTGAAATTCGTCCGGGCTCAAACCGCTCTAAAGCCGTGATTTTTCCGGGTAACAGGTCTTGCCTCAATACATCAGCATAGACCCAATTGCTTAGTAAGGAATCACGAACACGGAGTGAATCCGAAATCGGCAACTGGCCCTCGGCAAAAAACACCCAAGAAGAGGTCTTACGTTTTGATACCAGGATGGGATTGTCGGTAAACGACACGTAATTGCGGGTTTGAAACGAATTGTATCCATCCCCGGCAGGCCATTTTTTAAACAGACACAGGTTTCTCCACAGAGGAGGCGGGGCTGCAATGGAATCATTGAATGACCCCGATGCGTTGACTGGAGGCACCGGATACCCTGGCACCTGAAAAGTGTCCAGAGCGTTTTGCGTATCGTTCGCCCGGAAAGAGGAAACGATTGTAACCGGGGCATTCAACTGGACCGCCAACACCAGTTCCATGAGCAGCAACACCGTTAACGCATGCCGACGCAATACCTGGGGATACCCTCTTTTGAAACACCACAAAACCGCAGAAAGCAACAGGAAAACCAGCCCTGCTTGTAAAACAACCGCCTCCTGCGTATTCAGTCCGTTGATGAACCGATCCGGATTGACAAAAGCGGAACTGAATGCAGAGGGACCAATCGATACCAAAACGAACACCAAGGCGATAACGCGCAAGACGGAAAAAACCTGCATCTGCTCCTGATTACCGCAGCGGGTCAGAACCGGCCCCGCACATAAAAAGACGCCAATCATGAAAAACATCCTGAACACACTCGGGAACCTGAATAAATCGAACAGGGGAATCGACTCCACCAAACCACGGTGTACAGGCGTGTAAGCGCCAAATGAAGCCAGCAGAAAAAGAAGCAGGAGCGATAAGATCACCCAGTCCTTTCGGCTTTTAGTGCTGCGTATAAACAACACAAAACCCGCCAATGCAAACAAACCAAAATACACGGAAGCCATGCTGATGTCTGTATTGATAAAATCGGTGCTTCGCGTAGTGGCCAAAGGAACCAGCAAGGATATCAGGCTTTGAGGGGAAAAAGGGCCCCAGGAGGCGATCCGATAATCGAGACCCTGCGTGCGCGAAACGAATTCCAGGCTTTGAATAATACTGATCGTGAATCCTCCACAAAGCATCACAATTCCCGCAAGTGAAACAACCAGGCGAATGGCATAGGCCCGAATGCCCGGGGACTTACCGGAACGATCAAGAAATTGCCAAATAGCATAACCAACCAGCAAATAAGCCAGGATGATGGTAAAAGCCGGATACCCTCCGCAAAGCAAAAGAGCACTACTCATAACAAACCCGGGTACTTCCCTAAAAGTTGAATCCGCCTGCGAAATCCGCTGGAACCGCACCATGACATGGGGAATCCATGCAGCCGAAATGACATAGGTAAGATGTTGTGCATTCGCTACGAAAATCCCACAGCAGAGATAGGCACATCCCAGCAGAAATGCTTCACGCCGACCTGTACCGTTGTAAACCAACAACCTGAACATACCCCAGCCTCCTACCAATACATGCAACATGAATTCCATGTGCAGTACAGGCAAATTATATTCTCCCATCAACGACACCAACCAGAGGAACGGATACCAGCATCCACTTTGAGGGTCTGCATGAATCGGGTAACCGAATTGCTCATAGGGATTCCAAAGTGGCAGGATTCCACTACGAAATGATTCAACGACAAAATGTCGCCATGGATAATACTGATCCATGGTATCCCATTTGAGGCAATAGGAAAAGGTGGAAACCTGCCAGTACGCCAAGGCTGCAAACAGCAGCATCAGCAGGAAAAGAAACCGGTCATGCATCCGCTCCATACCCGACAAACCTAGTAAATGGAACGCGCTTAACGGAGCAAATCGCAAGTCAACGTGTTACAGGAGACCCGTGCCACCTATATTTGGTTCGTGGATTTTCAACTGACAGCGGAATTCGTGCCGACAGGTGATCAACCAGAAGCCATCTGGCAACTGGTAGACGGAGTCCGAAACGGAGTGAACGCACAAACCCTGCTTGGGGTAACCGGCTCCGGAAAGACATTTACGGTGGCCATTGTCATTCAGGAAGTAAAACGGCCGACCCTGATCCTAAGC
>JBJTJB010000226.1:0-4924 GCA_046095245.1 Bacteroidota bacterium
ATCTGAAGCCCTATCAATCGATCCTGCAGGAACAATTCTGGCTTCCGACACCTTTCAGCAATCGGTGAATGTGCTATGCGCATTCGACCCCAACGACAAAGGTGTGAGTCCTCAAGGCGATGGATCTGCACACCGGGTTGATATGAACAGCGAACTCCGCTACCTGGTACGTTTCCAAAATACAGGCAACGACACGGCCTTCAACATTCTGATCACCGATACCTTGGCTGCAGGCATCGACACGTCCAGTATTCAGTTGATTGCATCGTCGCATCCCTGTTGGATCCAGCGAAGCAATGGGAATATCCTTCGCTTTTATTTCACCAATATCCAACTGCCCGACAGCAATGTGAACGAACCGGAAAGCCATGGGTATGTGTTGTTCAGTTGCAAAGGCAGGAGCACGAACCCTGATCCAACGGTTGTCACCAATACTGCCAATATTTTCTTTGATGCAAATCCACCCGTTATCACGAACAGCACACTGAATACCTTCAGTAATCTCAGTACCGGATTACCGCATTTCGAAAACCTGAAATTGTTTTCACTGCTTGCCTCACCTAACCCCTTTGAGGAATCGTGTACCATCCAAATCACAAACCCGGATAGGTACACGAAATATATATTCCGAATCCGCGATACTATGAGGAACACGCTCATGACTTCAAGCCAATTTACCGAACCTGTTTTTGTCGTTCAGCGTGGTGCGCTCAAGGCAGGTGTTTATGTGCTGGAGGTGTGCGACGCAAGTGGCGAACGCAGGGGTATAACTAAATTGGTAGTGCGTTGATTCGATTTCTTACTAGCAGCAAATTGCCGATTCTAGCATTGAATCGCCCTTGTATACCTTTTGACATAGATTAAGAAAACGCCCTTCGCAGTCCTTTAGTAAAGGTGTCTAATTGAAAAAACCTAGACTGACGCATGTCCATCGAATTCGACTTATCCGATTTGAATATTTCATCAGCGAAAAAAAACCTTCTTTGTCAAAATCCCATCATCCTTGCTTAGGACCATTAGATAAATGCCAGTAGACATTCCAGTTGTTATCGGAATATTATTGCGTCCATATTGTAATACACCATCATATACGGTTTCAACGGTACGCCCGCCAAGATCCTTCAGGTCTATTTTTATTCTCTGTGTTTTGTCATTCATAACTATAATTCCCAACTGAGCATCTTGTGTATAGAGGAAATCAAAGGACTCAACATTCCCGTCTAAGATGGAGGTCGCCACAATGAGGATCGTATCGGTTGCTGATGATAATGCAGCGTTGCAGTTGTTCGGCCCTCCATAGACAGAAAGTGCAGCAATAAACTGACCAGAGCTACTGTAAGTGACTACAGGATTTTGCTGGCTGGAGGTTAGTGGAGTTCCTCCATTGAAAAACCAACTCCAACCTGCCGGATTCGATGCGCTGGAGCCAAAATACTGAACCTGGTTTCCGCTTATAGAGTGAGTTATTGTTACAGGACAAATCTGTGCCTGGGTTTTTGCAAATCCCAAAAGGAAAACGAGACCCATCAAGAAAGTTTTCATGGTTTTGAGTATTTGCTGATTCATAATGATCTCTTTAATCAATCGAAGGGCTCAACGTGTGGACGTTATCGAGCTGAAAGCACAACTGACAACATCAATTTACTAACAAATGTAAAAATCTCTTTTACAACTCAGGTGTGCGGTACAATACTGAATTGACTAAACGAGAAAGTTTTCTTATCCGTAGCAGCAAGATTCCGAGCAAGCCACCGATGCAATCTGCCAGAAAATCGATGGGGTCGGCCTGGCGATCGGTCAGGATGAAGCCCTGATATAACTCGATGAGTCCTCCGTAGAGGATAGCCATAAGCCATGCCGTACGAACGGTGTTGCGTCGCATCCAATGGCCGGTTTGAGCACGGTTGAATCCCAATACAAGCAAGAAGACAAGCGCCGAGTAAAATGCAAAGTGCCCGACTTTATCGGGCTCCAACAAATCGAATAGGGTTGGGATGTGGATTCCGGGTGGAGTGAAGGTAGAGAGCAGTAAAATCAAAAAGGCCCAGAGTAGTCCGGGCCAATGGGTTTTAATACCACCTGAAGAAATCACATCAGGCACCGATGAGGGCTTTGTAGGCATCGGCATCGAGTAGTGAAGCCACCTGGGCTGCATCGGCAATTTTCACCTTCACCATCCAACCATCTCCATAGGGATCTTTGTTGACGAGTTCCGGCTGTGATTCAAGGCCCGGGTTTAGCTCGAGCACTTCGCCGGTCAGGGGCATGAACAGGTCCGACACGGTCTTTACCGCTTCTACCGTTCCGAACACCGCCTCCTGATCAACCATTTCCCCCACGGTTTCGATTTCGACGTACACGATATCGCCCAGCTCGCCCTGCGCAAAATCAGTAATGCCGATGGTTGCCGTATCGCCGTCGATGCGTACCCATTCGTGGTCTTTGGTGTATTTGAGTTCAGCAGGAATGTTCATGGTTTTCGTTTGGTCAAAAATAATGATTTGGATTTTACTGGGACAAGGAGAAGCGCACCTCGATGCCGGTCAGGATATTGGATGTGGGGAACGAGGTGGAGATGACGGGTGTGTTGATGGTCTGCTCGTAGAACAAACGCATGTTGAGGCGTTCGTTGACCGCATAGTCGGCTGCGCCTTTGATGGAGTACACATTCAATCCTGCCGTGGGCTGGTTAACCCCCTCTTGCAACCTGCGGATGATGGTGATGTTCCTGCGGGCAGAGAAATCAGCCGTCAGGTTGAGGCTGTTGCTGGCGATGGTTTTGCGTCCGCCAATCGCAAAGGGTAATTTGAATTTGGGAATGCGGTACCCGAAACCCAGCACGATTTCGTTGCCCTTCACTTCGGTGATCTGTACCCCGGCGTAGGTCAGGGATACATTGCGGTCGCGACGAAACTCGGCACGGGTCTGCATGCTGTTTTTCCAGGTGATGTCCACTCCGATCAGCGGACCGAATTGTTCACTCAGGGAAATTTGCGTGAGTTCACGGCGCGGCACGAAATTTCCGGCAATGTCGCGTGTAATCGGCGTAGGTGCGTCAACGTAACTCGCGTTGCGCTGGAAGCTGTTCACATTGTAGGTGGCGCGGTACCCGTGAGTCAGGTTCACACTGGTAAAGATTTTTTTGAAGCCGGGTAATTTACCGAGTCCATCGTAGGTGATGCGCCAGTTGGGTAGCGGAATGGCCGGGAAGGCACTTAAGCCGACCTTGCCCGGTGCCTGACCGGTATAGGCCGAAATGAAAGCCAGTGCCAGTACTTCCTGTTGTGTACCGCTGTATCCGTCATTGTACACCACACCGAAGGTGTCTGGCAAGGCAAAGCCAATCGAGTTGGGATTCTGAGCCGCAAGTCGCTCTGAAAGCAACTTACGGTTGACATTGAATTCGTCGAAGGTCGTACTGTTGTAGGTGGTCGGGTCGTCCTTCACAAACGCCGTGTTCCAGGCGATGACGGAGATGCTGAAATTTCCGGTTTCGGTGATTCCCTGCGACGAGAAGTCGCTTCCATTCCAGCGGAAAAACTCACTGTTGTTGCGGCTGAACTGTCGGGTTGCGCTGAGTTCGATTTTCAGTCCGGTGATGGGTTCGATGGATGATCTGCCACTGAAATTGGAGGAATACGTACGCGACAAGGGATTGTTGAGCGCAGTATCGGTTGTGATCCAACGCCCCAGCACGGCATCGCTGCGAATGTCGCGCTGGGAGCCGGTTACAAATCCCCAGCCGGGTGAGTTGGCATCCAGGTCCTGCCCGAGTACATCGCTGTAGTTGACATAACCCGGCAGGGAGGTACCCATGTTTTCGGAGTACGTAAATCCGACTGTTTTCACCCCCATGATCATTTTTCCAAAGAAGCGAACGGCATCGGGAATTTGAGCCGGCTTCTTCACTTTCTTACCCTTGGTGGTGTCTTGTGCAGCTTTGAGGTCTCCGGGCTTCTTGACCTCCGCTTCCTTCTTCACTTCGGACTTGGTTTTGGGTGGAGCCTTGGGCTTGGGTGAGTTGATCTTTTTCAGGAAGGGCACCTTGTTGTACAGGGTGGTCAACGTGAAATTGCCATTGAGCTGTTTGGTGTTGCTGTTCTGTATGGTATTACCGGTACGCGGATCGGTGGTGAATTCACCGTTGACCGGCGAGCGCAGGAACTGACCGGCCGTCCACCCATAATTGAATCCATACCGCACGTTCATGGTGACCCAATCAGTTAACGGAAACTTGTTTAGCGGAACCTGGTACGAAACGTTACCCTGGTGAGTATAGGTCTTGTTCCGCCCGAGCAGATAATTCTTTCCCCAGATATTGCTCTTGATCGAATCCCGGTCTTCATCGGTGTCGATTTTCCCTTCGGGCTCATCGACCACCGAGTAATTGTTGGCGGTGAAATCGATTTTAATGCTGCGTGTGAGGTCGTATTTGAAATCGTATAACCTGCGCATTTCGAAGTTCTTGTTAAAGAAGGTATCGCGGATGATGTCGTTGAATCCGGTGTTGTTCCGGAATAACTTCTCGCCGTACAATCGGGATACATCGTATCGGAAGTTGAGACTTGTGGGCAGCAGGTTGAGGTTGACCTCCTTGAGCGGCTTTAAGTATTTGCCCTGGAAGGCTTTGGCTTTGCCTAATGGCGTAATGTACTTGGGCGTTGTATTGTAATTGTACCCCACGGATCCGCGGTGCGTCTTCATCACATCGTACTCGATATTGATGTCGCGGTGGAACACTTCATCGTAGCCATACGAGAGGTTGAAGTTCTCGATATCGTACACTTTCTGTTTCGCACTGGAACCGGAGCGGTTCTTTTTCACATTGGTGAAATTGATGGCCTTGGTTTGGGTGTAATCCTGAGAGCGGCGTTTGATCTCGCGGCGCTCGGATTTGGAATCGGCATTGTCCAGCGATTTGCTA
>JBJTJB010000227.1:0-3098 GCA_046095245.1 Bacteroidota bacterium
CTTTTGGTGAGGAAGTAGCGGAAATCGAGTCCGGCGTTCGCATTGAAGAGGTGAACCACATCGCTTGGTGGAAGCTCCGCCTGAGTGGTATAAATCACCCCATTCACCGGATCAAGCTGGTCGCTGAAGATGAGTTTGTTGAAATCGATGCTGCGCTGAAGATATCCTGTGCGCACACCGAAGGCAAGGTCGCCACGCTTGCGTGGACCATATATGCGGTAGGAATAGGTAAAGGAGTATTCGGATGTTTTCTGGAAACCTTCGCCTTCCACGTGTTGCATGGCCGATAAACCCCAGCCGCCACCGATGTTGGGTTCGAAGGCCGAAACACTGATGCCGTATGCGGCGAATTCACTCGTGATTTTAGGCCACTGGTAGCGTGCTGCTGCCGAAACATTCATCCCGCGTTCGCTGCCTGCGATAGCCGGATTCAGGTAGAGGCGATCGCCCCAGAAGTGCGAATACACCGGATCCTGTCCCGGAGCCATACCGGCCGCCAGCAGCAGCAAAATCACGACAATCAACCTGCTCTTCATCCTCATCTCAATAGTGTTACGGTTCCGGTTGTGCGGTATTGCCCTTCCCGCCGTTGTCCGATCCACACGGTTCCGTCGAGGAATTCAGCATAGATCTTCCAGACATAGACATCCTGCTGAAGTACTTTTCCGTTGTAAACCCCGTTCCAGCCTTCCGCGGGCGAGCCCATCTCAAGGAGTGTCGACTCCCAAAGTTTGATTCCCCAGGTATCGAAAATCTCCAGGCGGTAGTTCCGCAATCCTTTTCCTTTGGGCAGGAAGGTGCGTACGCCTTCGGGTCCGGTCAGGGGGCTGAAGGCGTTGGGTACATACAGTCCTTTGAAGTAGTCCACATAAACAGGCAGCTCAAACGTATCGGTGCAACCGAACACATTGGTTGCAATCAAGGTGACGATGTAGGTGCCGAAGTTGTCGTAGCGGTGTTGGGGATTTTCCAGGTTGCTTCCGGAGCTACCATCACCGAAATCCCATTGGTATGAAGTGGCACCGATCGAGTTGTTGTTGAATTGCAGGGCTCCATACAATGTGGGATTGCTGCTTGCTTCGTAATTGAAGGAGGCGGTAGGAGAAGCCACAACCTGTACGTAATCCTGAATCAAAGACGTAGCCGTACATCCACCCACACCGGTTACAATCAGCATCACATCGTATGCCCCCGGATTGGTATAGGTGTGTACCGGATTGGGGTCCTGTGAAGTGCTTCCGTCGCCAAAATCCCATTGGTAAAACACCCCGTTCAGTGAGCTGTTCGTAAAGGAAACATCCAGGTCTTCACACCCCGACGGATCGGGCGACGAGAAACCGGCCGTAGGCTGCGGATATACATTGAACTGGTCCGACGAGGTATCGCGGCATCCGAAGGCATTGGTTGTGTACAAGGTGATAGTGTAGGATCCGGGAGTTGCATACGACACAACCGGATCACTCAAAGTGGAACTTGCACCATTGCCGAATGTCCAAAAGGATCCGCTGGGGTCCGAGGACAGGTTGGTGAGGTAGGCATTGGCCGGGCTGTAGCAGGCGGAATCCGGCAGCAAGGTGAATCGCGACAAGGGCTTGGGGTGCACCACAACGGTTCCCGTGCTGGTATCGCTGCAACCGAACGAACTGATGTGAATGAGCGTCACGGTGAATACGCCCGTATCCAGGAACACGTGTGCAGGTGATGCGACCGTTGCGATATTCCCATCACCGAAATCCCAGACCACACCGCTGGCACCCGATCCGAGGTTATTGAAATTGACAACCAGCGGCTGGCAACCTTCTTCAAACAGCGGACCGAACGCCGATACCGGCTGTGGGTGTACGGTGAGCTGGATATCATCACGGTTCGAACATCCGGTAACCGGATCGGTATAGGCATAGGTAAGTGTATGTGTGCCCACCCCGGCAAGTGCAGGGATGAAAATTCCTCCTGCATCTACAAGCCCGGGACCGCTCCACGATCCGGCAGGCGGAAACACGGCGGCCAAGAGCACACTATCCTCTGTAATACAAGCGTCCTGATCTGCACCGGCATTGACAGCAGGCAGAGGAAAGACGGTGACATACGTTGTATCTGCTGTAAGGCAATTTCCCGCTCCATAACTGTATACCAATGCGAAAGTGGTTGCGGTCTGTGTCGATCCCAACGCTTGTGCCGGGTTGAATAAGCCCAGGCTGGCGTTTATGATTCCCGGTCCGGACCAGAATCCGCCGCTTGCCGGACTGAACCCGGGCAGTACAAAGGTTCCTGAGTCGACACAGGCGCTCAGGCCCGGACCCGCATCGGCGAATACCGGCGGAACAACGGTGATATCGAGCGTATCGGAGGTGCTGCAACCAAGCGCATCCTCATAGGTGTATATAGCCTGATAGGTACCGGTTCCCGGAGGAGTAAAACTTCCATTGATACTCACACCGGGGCCGGTCCAGATGCCCTGATTTGAAAAATTCCCGTTCAACTGTACCGGAATCGCCTGATTACACACCGTGGTATCAGTCCCCGCCCAAACCAGTGGAAGCGGATTTACGCGTATGTTGAGTGTTTGGTTATTGGTACAACCATTCGCATCGGTGAAACTGTAATTCAACTGAAACAAACCCGCACCGCTCAGCGCCGGATCAAAACTGTTTCCGACGACTCCGGGACCAGACCAGATCCCACCGACGGGGCTTGCAATCAGGTTCCATACACTTTCATTAAGACAGAAAACCGAATCATTTCCGCTTAGGTTGATCGATGGTAATGGGTTCACCGTTACACTGAGGTAATCTTCCACGGCACAGGTACCGGAACCGTATTGAAAGGTCATCAGGAATGAACCGACCTGCGAAGGTGTCAGTAGTCCGCCTGTTTGCACAAGGGCTCCCGACCAGGAGTAGGGTAGTCCGGGTGGAGTCCACGTTCCAACCAACACGAACGGAATGCTGTTCAGACAAACCGCGGTGTCGTTGCCGGCATCAACTGTCGGAGGTGGTGTCACAGTGACAAGCACCGTGTCGCTGTTGGGACAACCAAAACCATCCGTAAACGTGTACAGTACGGGATGAAGTCCGATACCTGCAGCTACGGGATCAAAA
>JBJTJB010000228.1:0-1841 GCA_046095245.1 Bacteroidota bacterium
GTTACTCGTTGTACCCGACCATCCAAGTCCAACGTATATGCTGTTGTTAATGGTGAAGGAAATTCCTTGCCTTCTTCCTGCGCCTGGACAATTGCCCAGCTGAGTCCACGTTTGCGCAGTTGCCAGATTCCAAACGAAGGATAGTATTAAAACTGTAAAGACTGGAAGGTGTTTTTTCATCGGTGAGCGTTTTGATCTGGAAGATATGCTGAATGCGATTTAATTTCATTCAGATTAGTTAGGCCTAACTGTATTAATCTGCTCAAAGAATCATAGGTAACTTGATCCTTTGTTATTTATTTTTAAATGGTTGACATTCAAATCGAAATATTTCATTTGTGAGCTGTTTGAATGCTAAGTCAAATGAGTTTCAATCAGCCTCATCCTCAACTTGTTTTTCGGATTGAGTGCTCATATTCATAAACGATTTGATGGCGATAAAACCGAAAGCCCCCTGTTGGAGGCTTCCGGCTATGGGATGTTATTTGATGAGTTCTATCCGCTGATGTCCGCTGCTTCCATCCGCGTAACGGGCTCGGAGAAGGTAGAGGCCGTTGGGAAGGCTGTGTAAATCCAGTTCGGTTTTCCAGCCCGTATTCATCAGGCACTCGCCCAGCAGGTTGTAGAGTTCGATGCGGATTGGTGTGTCGCCTCCCGCACGGAGGTTCAGAAGTCCGCTGCTGGGGTTGGGGTAGGCCGTTATTTTATCCGATTCTGTGGGTTCAGCCGGTTCTTCAAATGCGGATGTACGTGCAAGTGCCGTTCCCGGGCATACTACATAATTGTTCCTGCGCAGGCCGTTTCTCCAGCTGGCATTTGTACTATCAAGTGCCGTGTTGAGTCGAGTCAGGTAAGTTTTGTTGTTGCTGCACCCAATGGCTTGGTTCGCCTCATTGTAAAGCTGCTGAACGGTGTAACCCGCATATGGTCCAAGCGCGATGATGGCATTTTTAAACATCACCGTACTGGCAGCAAATGAGGGATTGAGGCTGTCGATAGTGATGTTGAGGTTCAACGCGACGAGGTGACCTGCAAGGGTATTCTTATAGCTTGTCGCTGTAGGATCAACCAAGGTGCCATTGGGCAAACGCGCGGGTGTACCGGACGTGGGTAGGAAGGCCGTCACCGCTGCTGCACTATTCAGTTTAATGAACCGGTTGCAGGCACCGATTTGGAGTCCGTTGGGGTAGGAGGTGGCGAAGTTGTTGATGAGGTATGTGCCTGGATTGAATCCGCTGTTGACAGCACCCCAACCTCCTTTAGCATAGGTACGGAAAGGCTCACATACATAGGCAGGTTGTGTAACTGTAATGGTGAGTGTGGTCACGCAGCCTTTCGCGTCCATTACCGTGACAGTGTAGTCTCCTGCATGGAGTCCTGCTGCTGTAGCAGTATTTTGTACAGGCAAGGTATTCCAGGTATATGTGTAGGGTGCGTTTCCTCCGCTTGCACCTGCCGTTGCTGTACCGTCGTACGAATCGTAAGCACTGCATGCTGTGCTACTACCTGTTAGTGTCAAAGGCGAAATGGTCAGATCAAGGACCACAACCGAGTCACATCCGGCTGCATTGCTGGTTACATAGGTATACACTCCGCTTTGGCTGTACAACTGTCCGTTCCAGGTAATCGGCTCACACTCCACCGTCTTGATCACCGTCGTATCGGGTGGGTTAACCGTAATGGTCACACTATCGGTACAGGTGCTGATGCCATTGCTGACGGTGACATAGTAAGTGGTGGTTTGGGTAGGGGTGGCGGATATGGAGGCGGCAGTTTCACCGGTTGACCAGAGGTAGCTGACGGATGATCCCGAGAGTGTGTACAGTTGATTGATTTCGCTC
>JBJTJB010000229.1:0-1392 GCA_046095245.1 Bacteroidota bacterium
CGAATGCGGTGGGCAGGTGTACATGGACGGTGCAAACATGAATGCACAGGTCGGACTGACCAGCCCGGGAATGATTGGCGCTGATGTGTGCCATTTGAATCTTCACAAAACGTTTGCGATCCCACACGGCGGCGGTGGCCCCGGAATGGGTCCTATCGGTGTGGCTGCTCACCTGGCACCTTATCTTTCAAATCATCCCCTGGTATCGGTGTCCGATAATCGGCAAGGCACTGCCGTGAGTGCTGCTCCCTGGGGCTCTGCGTTGATCCTGTTGATCAGCTACGGCTACATCCGCATGCTGGGTGCAGAGGGGATTACACGCGCTACCGAATATGCCATCCTCAATGCGAATTACATGAAGCACCGTCTGCAGGAGCACTATCCGATCCTCTATGTCGGTTCCAGCGGTACGGTGGCGCATGAAATGATTTTGGACTGCCGTGCATTCAAACAGAGCGCGGGTATCGAAGTGACTGATATCGCCAAGCGTCTCATGGATTACGGATTCCATGCACCCACGGTCGCATTCCCGGTAGCCGGAACGCTGATGGTTGAGCCAACGGAAAGTGAATCGCGAGCAGAGCTCGATCGTTTTTGCGATGCCATGATTTCAATCCGTGAGGAGATTCGCGCATTGGAAGAAGGACGGGCTGACCGCACAGACAACGTGTTGGTCAATGCTCCACACACGGTTCAGGAACTGACTGCCGACCAGTGGTCGCATACCTATTCCCGTCAGCAGGCTGCATGGCCTGTATCCTGGCTCGAGGGCAACAAGTTCTGGCCTTCCGTCAAGCGGGTCGATAACGCCTACGGGGACCGGAATCTGGTGTGCTCTTGTCCCGATATCAGCACATACGTTACCGAGGAGCCTGCACACGCCTGATCAACGGTGTGCTTCGGCGTTGAACCTGTCCGGTCGTGAACTACCTCGCCCACCTGTATCTATCGGCTGATCATCCGAAGTTGAGTATCGGCAATTTCATTGCCGATCACGTAAAAGGCCGGGAGATCGAACGCTACTCGGGAGACATATTGGAGGGGATCCGTTTACACCGCCACATCGATGCATTTACCGATGCCCATCCGGTAGTGGAGGAAAGCAAGAAGCGACTACGGACCGTGTACGGTAAGTATGCCTCCGTAATTGCGGATGTCTATTTCGATCATTTTCTGGCCCGCGACTGGGCGATGTATCACCACCAGTCCCTGTCTGACTTTGCACGTTCGTCCTACAGCCTGATGAACACCAACCGTCACCATCTTCCTGAACGTACCGTGTATATGCTTTCCTACATGGAGTCTCAGAACTGGCTTTTATCCTATGCCAGCATCGATGGGATCGAAAAGGCATTCCGCGGGTTGTCAAAGCGCACTCGATTTGATTCCGGA
>JBJTJB010000230.1:0-3529 GCA_046095245.1 Bacteroidota bacterium
CCTCCGCCCTGCAACTTGATCGGATCATACACAGATACATTGATAGGTCCGCGTCCTTTTTCGTAAATCGGATTTACAGCACGATTGTCTGCACTATTCAGGATTTCATTCACTGATTCATCCGTCAAATCAAGTACGTTACCGCCATTACCGGTACCTTCAATACGCTTGATCTTAAATCCATCTCCGAATGAAGCATTCAACACCATTCCACCGTTGTTCACAACCGGTTTATGGGGAATACCGGAATATACTTTCACGTTCTTCCGGCCTTGCAGGTAAGGCTCAGGCTGCGAGTTAGTAGCATTGGGAGATTGCGGATTGAATGTCCTGAAGTTATTGCTGGCGTAAGAAATAACCAGGAAATAATATGGACGGTAATTCACAATCGGTTTGAGACTAAAAAGATCCTGAGTGATGATGAAATTGTGTGTAATGCCCGCATTCACCTCATCGGTTTTCTGAATCGGGATGTAGGAATTCAAGTTGTTATCGAAGGTGTAGTTTACCAGTTTGGTAACACCATCTTCTAGATCGATCTGAGCAATCAACTTTGCTTTTGCAGGATCTTCAACATCGGATACAGATACGTTTTCGTTGGCAACCTGATACACCTTGTAGCCCTGGAATTTGTAACTGCGCTCGTCTACTGTGAGTGTATCAAAAACGATGGTGGAGTCGTTGACTTGATCTCCTACTACGCCGGGGATGTTCTTGTCGAACTGTGAGTACAGTTCAACTTTGGGAGTCCGGGTGTTCTCAAGTGTAAGAATCAATTGTTTGTCCAATTCACGGATTGCAACCTCCGGCGCATCCGGACCATCCAGTACCTTGAAACAATTGTTGAACAATCGCTGAGCAAGATCATCAGCACGTTTCACAACAGCGACAGAGGCGAGTGGGCCTCCGGCAGTAGCACGCCCCCAAACAACACCCGTGGTGATGTAGTTTACAGCACCGGGTTGAAGTGTGAAAATACCGGCTGATTGCAGGAAACGCATATCAGTAGGCTGAATGCTGGCGGTAACCATGGTCCATGGAGTGGAGAAGGACGGATCCGTCGTCCCTGGGAACATGTAATTAGACGGAGTAGTTGTAGCGCCGGTACCCGATCCACGACCGTTTCCGCCGTAAGTAATGGTTTGACCATCGAGCCAACTGCCACTGAGGTACTCGTAGTAATCATCGGTTACCTGCGGGTTTCCATTGGGTACACCGCTTGTGTTTTCATAGTACACGAATCGTGACATGGTGATTTGCTCACCGGGCTCGTCAACACGGCCATCACGGTTGTTGTCGATTCCATCGTTGGGATCAGCCAGCGGACCTTGGAAGAAATCGATTCCTACTGCAGGAGGATTCAATCCATATGCACCACCACCATCGTCATCCGGATCACCATTGTAGCAGTAACCCAATCCCAAACCAACGTCACAACCTACATAGTCATCAGTAGCGTTTCCAAGATCCGGATCGCACCATACACCAAAATAAGTAGAATCGAGTTCATTGCTTGAGCGGTTGATGACCTGGTATTTATAGAAGGTCATGAAGTTGATGTCGTTGGAGGTATTGAAAGCGAATGCCTGAGCACGCACTTCGAGACCGATCGGATTGCTATTGGTCTCTGTTTTAATACCACCTACGTCGTTGAATACCCACCAAATCGATTTGTCACCGAACAGGTAGTCATTACAAACCGTTTCACCGGTACCGGGATCGGTCGGATAGTCTCCGTCCAGTTTGAAGTAGGGATAATCACCGTCTTCGTGGTTATACACTCCATCGTTGTTTGCATCAAAATAGGGTGCCAAGAAGGGTAATTCACCATTACCCACGTTACCATTACCAGGCCAGCTCTGAATGTTGGTAGAGGCCTGACCGGTAGCCAGAAATTCGTCAACTTCCTCACGGGTAACACCCCAGAAGCGGTCGAACTCGTTGCAACGGGTATCGGTGATGGTCATTGCGCCGGTCGATGGGTCTTTCGAAATCGGACCACCCCAAAAATCGTTGGCTCCTCCCTGACGGTAAGTTTGTGCGGCAACCAACAATTGGTTGCTCTGATCGAAACCGCCGATCCACAGTGCACCGGAGAAGATCGAGTTCTTGTTAGAACCGATAGGAACCTCATAGTACGGGATTTGACCTACGGGATCCCACCACAAGTCACCACCAACAAGGATACGTGCACGAACCTGGTTAACATCCAGATCGATTTGCGCCTTTGTGGTAGGACATACTGCAGCCGACCTGGAAGCCTTCGGAGCGGGATTCGTATACCTGTTCGCGCCCACATTTTCCCTGGCGGATGCGCTCAGGGACAGGGCTGCCACGAGTACTCCACTGAGTACGGATTTATATCGAAGCATATTCATAGCGTGTTGACGTGGTTAGTGGATTAAAAGTCAAAGCGGACTCCCAAACGTGTACGACGGGGAAGGCTGTAGTTGTCGGGGTTTTGAATCCGGATGTTATACTGATCGATAAATGCCTGAGGCGAGGCCTGCTGGTTGGCAAGCTGTTGACCCTCTGCCGATGCGATAAAGCCATCATCCGTGGGGTTACCCGTGGCACGATACACACCGGTGATGTTCTGTGTATTGAGCACGTTTTGCACCCACAGATACACGTTGAACGTAGCGGTCTTTTTCTCGTTGATCTTGATATTGATGTCTTTTTCGATACGTGCATCAATACGGAACTGCCAGGGTGTACGTGCACCATTCACCAACCCTTCTACGCGGCGCTGGCCGTTGTCCTGCCAGCCGATAGCAGCTCCTTCGCGGGTTGCAATCAACTGACGGGTGTAGGGTGTTCCGGAATTGGTACGGAATACAAGGTTTGCACCCGTGTTTTGAAGGATGGGCTTGCCCCACAGCATCGGACCATTGTATGCACTGCCTTCGCCATAACGGTAATCGAGCGATACAGTGAAAGAGTGGCGGGTATCGAAATCCAGAGGAACCATGAAGCGCAGGTTAGGCTGCTCGGTATCCGTCAACTCGAGGTTTGATGTTGCACCCGAACCTGTACCATCGGCAAACTGCAGGGTGTAGTTGGCCAGCATTCGAACGTTGCCTGTACGGCGGAGGTCATAAATCAAAGAGAACCCTTTGACCGTACCGAAATCGATGTTGGCATACGAAGTATAGGAGAACGGATATGCGAAGTTCACGCGCGTCACCTGAATCATGTTCTTCATCTCACGGTAGAATGCCGAGATGGTGAAAGCAGATGTCTTTGAAACAACTTGCTTGAAACCGACTTCGTAATCCGTAGTGCGCTCAGGCAGGAGTCCGGCATTGTTCAGTGATCCATCAGGATTTCTCACTAAGGAGAAATACTCGGAAGGATCGTTGCGCAAGTTTGATGATGGACGCTGGGTCAATACATCGTAGTGGGCAAAGAACTGGGCCTGGTCGGTGATTGAGAAACTGAAAGCGACACGTGGCATGATGCTAATCTGAGGCTCGTAATCCTTGAAAACCGCATCGATATTCCAATCTTCTTCAGCAAGGTTGCCTGC
>JBJTJB010000231.1:0-1152 GCA_046095245.1 Bacteroidota bacterium
GACCTATGCGGGTCAGGGAGTCGAACATCGGGATGAAATCCTGCGGTTGAGTATCACGGAACATGGTCTACATGCGATGGTACTTTCACCGCGCGGTGATGTGTATTTGGATCCCTTGAATCCGGGCGATCGGATCAATCATCTTGTTTACTACAAGGGCGATTTTCGACCCAACCGTCCATTTGAATGCGCTACCGATGACCAGGAACTGTATAAGGAGATTAAGCAGAAATTGAAGTTAGGCAGCGGGGGAGGTTCTGTGCTTCGAACACACGGTACACAATTGCGAAACTACAGGCTCGCAATGGCAGCTACGGGTGAGTATACCGCATATCATGGTGGAACGAAGTCCAGTGCCTTGTCGGCAATCGTAGTTTCGATGAACCGGGTGAATGGGATCTACGAAAAAGAAGTTGCCGTACGGATGACGCTGATTCCGAATGATACCTTGATCATCTATACGAACGGCTCAACAGATCCTTATACCAATAACGACGGTTCTACCATGCTTGGTGAAAACATCACGAATTGCAATTCTGTGATCGGATCGGCGAACTATGATATAGGTCACGTGTTCAGCACGGGTGGTGGAGGGGTAGCCTACTTGGGAGTACCGTGTACCTCTAATAAAGCTGGTGGCGTCACCGGTTCAGGCAGTCCTGTCGGCGATGCGTTTGATGTGGATTATGTCGCCCATGAGATTGGTCATCAATTCGGTGGGCAACACACCTTCAACAGCGTGACCGGCTCCTGTGGCGGAGGGAATCGGTCATCCGGCTCGGCGTATGAGCCCGGTAGCGGAATCACGATCATGGCGTATGCGGGTATATGCGGAGCCGATAATCTCGCGCCGAATAGTATAGCCTATTTCCATACGCACAGTTTTGATCAAATTGTAAATTATATTACAACAGGAAGTGGAAACACGTGTCCCACCACCACTGCTACCAGCAATACCCCGCCATCGGCCACACCTGCTGGGTTGGCCTATACCATTCCGTTTCAAACACCGTTTGAATTGAGTGCTACCGGATCCGATGCCAATGGAGATGCCATCACTTACAGCTGGGAAGAATATGATTTAGGTCCTTCGGGTACGTGGAATGCACCCAGCGGAAATGCCCCTTTGTTTCGTCCATTTCCTCCGGTAAG
>JBJTJB010000232.1:0-1518 GCA_046095245.1 Bacteroidota bacterium
TCAAGGCTCCCTAGCATAAAGTTCAATCCCGTACTTTTCATGTACTTGAAATCATCGAGACTGATTACAACACGTCTTTTTTCCTTTTCGGAGATCCCTTCGATCTCGTCCATGTGGGAATTGGCCTGATTTTTTTCAATGAGGTTTCCCTTGAGGCGAACCAGGTGATAGCCTTGCTTTTCGGTGATGTCGTATGCGAATTCCATGAACGCGTAGTGATTGGTCAGGTCAAAGGTACCGGATTTTCCGGCGTAGCATGTGGACAGGAGCCGCTTTCGCGCAGCTTCCTGCATTTTCCGAAGAGGTTGAGCGAATGGCTTGCCACATCGAAGCCCAGAATATCCCCCAACATCGTCTGGATTTGTTGCACCCGGGGATCGCAAAACTCAAGAATTTTCCCGCAGTCCTGGCAAATGAGATGATCGTGCTGCCGAAAGGTGAGCGAGCGTTCGTACACGGCATTCGATTTCCCGAACTGATGTCGGGTAACCAGATCACAGGCCAGCAGATGCTCGATGGTGTTGTACAGGGTCGCACGGCTGATCCTGTGATTTTGGCCCTTCATGTGAAGATACAATGCATCCATATCGAAATGATCGTCCATGGCATACACTTCGCGCAGTACGGTAAACCGCTCAGGGGTTTTGCGCAGCTTGAGTTTTTCCAGGTAATTCTGAAAAACAGCCATCGCCTTCTCCACAAGTTCGTCACGTGCGGAGGCTGAACGGGTTTGTGAGGAGGTCATGTTGCAGTATCGATACGGCTGACCGAAAGGATACCCGGCAACTTTTCGAGTTTTTTCGTCAGGGTTTTGAGGTGCTCCGTGTCATGTACGAAAAGCATGATGGTTCCTTCGAAAAGTCCATCGGTGCTCTCGATATTCAGGGAACGGATATTCACTTTCAACTCGGAAGAAATGATTTTGGTAATGTTGCTCACAACACCCATATCGTCCATCCCTGTGATACGGATGCCTACCAGAAATGCGATTTGCTGCTGGCCGAACCAGCGGGCCTTCACAATGCGGTATGCATAGTTTGACATCAATTGGATGGCATTGGGGCAATTGGTCCGGTGGATCTTAATACCCTCATCGAGGGTGATGAAACCGAACACATCATCGCCCGGAATCGGATTGCAGCAGGGCGACAATTTGTATTCGATCTTATCGATTCCTTCACCGATGACCAGCATATCGCTTTTCCCGCGGATATTGCGCACCAGTTCCTCGAAATTCTGCCGATCGCTTTTCTCGGGCAAACTGAGTTGTCCGGTGGCTTTTTGGGTGAAGAAATCCTTCAGGTTGCGCAGGTCGATTGCTTCGAGTCCGATGCGGTGGTAGAAATCGGTCAGGTTGGATACCTTATAAAACAACAGCAATTCGTTGACATTGTAGGGAACACCGTTCATACGGATCGAACGCATCCGCATTTCGAATAGGTCCTTACCACGCTCGGCAATCCGGCGCTTCTCCTCCTTCAGTGCGGCTTTGATCTTCGATTTGGCCTTTGCTGTAAC
>JBJTJB010000233.1:0-2763 GCA_046095245.1 Bacteroidota bacterium
GTGCGCACCTGATTCAGGACAACATGGCCGGAATTGACGAGGGAAACCGAGAGGGCATTCTTGCAAAAACAAGGCTCGAAGTATTCGAGTTGCTGAAAAAATCCAGTCGCCCGGAATTTCTAAACCGCATTGATGAAATTATCATGTTCAGCCCGCTCGACAGGCATCAGATACAGGACATCGTTCGGATGCAATTCGGACAGCTGACCAAACGACTTGAGGAAAACGAGATTCACCTCCGTATCAGTCCTGAAGCCATCGAGTGGCTTGCACAACTCGGATACGATCCGCAGTTCGGGGCACGACCACTGAAGCGTGTCTTGCAGAAAAAAATCATGAATGAGCTGAGTAAGCAGATCCTTTCCGGTGCTATCCACAAGGAAGAACACATTGAAATCGATATCGACTCCCTGAACAACTTCACGTTTAAAAACATGGGCGTCACTCCTGCCGAAGTATAAAAAGAAAGAGGCCGGTAAGCCGGCCTCTTTCTTCTATTTCTGTGAAACGACTCAAAGCAATCGATTGGATCGCGCTATGACACCACACAAGTGAAACAAGATGCGAGCACCTACATTCCCGTCCCAATCATCTTTTCCGGGAGCCACCTCGTTCAAATCGAAGCCGATGATGCGCTTACCAGAATTAGCCAACTCGGACAACAGGAAGGTTATTTCGTGGAACTCGAACCCTCCGGCAACCGGAGTACCTGTGTGTGGGCAAAGCTTCGGGTCGAGTCCGTCGATATCAAAACTGATGTAGATATTTTTAGGAAGTGCAGCGATGATAGCTTTGCATTGCTTCTTCCAGTTCATTCCTGAATAGCGGTTTCGGGTAATGTCGGCATAGGAAAAAACCTTGACCCGCCCCTTACTTTTCCTTACCACTTCTTGTTCCTCGGCACATAAATCCCGAATACCGATTTGCACCAGCTTGCGTACTTGTGGTATGCGAAGTGCATTGTACATGATGGATGCATGTGAATAGGCAAAACCTTCGTATGCATTTCGAAGATCCATGTGTGCATCAATCTGCAGGATTCCGAATTCGCGATACCGTTCGGCCAGCGCTTTCATGTATCCCAATGGGGTACTGTGATCACCGCCAACCAGTCCGACGAGCTTTCCTGCATCCATATGCTGAGTGACCACATCATGTACCCGTGAAACCATGACCTCGCAGGCTGAGTTCACTTCGCCCAGCAGTTTTGAAACAGAGGGGGAAGCGATGCTTGATCCGGATGAAATAGCGTCAATCACCTTCTCAGCTTTCTTCCTGCTTTTATCGGACAGCTTCCGGAGACTGTCTGGAGCATTATCCATGGCAATTCCCAACTTCCAGAGTCCGGGGAACTCAGGGTGAAACAAGTCAACCTGCATGGAGGAATCAAGAATGGCCTGGGGCCCATCTGCAGTCCCCCTGCCGTAACTCACAGTGGCCTCCCATGGAATCGGAACCAAAACCAAAGAGGACTCCTCCGTCGTAAACGGCAAACCGAATACACCGGCATTGTCCAATGCCGGACCATTTGGATCGAAGGACTTCACCTTACGTTCTCGGGAATTTATTGCGCGGGTTGTTGACATATGTTCAAGTTGAATCGTGCGAAGATATTCAATCCTGCACGGGTGTAAGATGCGTTTAGCGGCTTTGCAGCAGTGAAAACACAAAAACAGTTCCCGTGCCGGGCTCGCTCTCAACACTGATGGACTCATTGTGAGCCTCGAGGATATGCTTCACAATGGCAAGGCCTAGTCCGGTTCCGCCCTGCTCGCGCGACCTGCTCTTATCGACCCTGTAAAAGCGCTCGAACAGCCTGGGCAGATGTCTCTTCTCGATGCCGATCCCGTTGTCAGAAACTTCAACCACTACCTTATCCCCAACCGGGCTGACCGAAACCGTGGTGGCACCTCCTTTGATTCCATACTTCACAGAATTGACAATCAGGTTAACAAGGACTTGCCTTACTAAATCCTTATCGGCATACACGTAAAGCCTCTCGCCCGTGCTGGACGAGGATTGAAAAGAGACCTGTTTTTCCCTGGCTTGCAATTCCAGCGAATCGAACACATCTGAAACAAGTTCAAGGATATCGAAGGTGCGTTTATCAAGCATCAACTCCCCGGCTTCGAGACGGGAAATCGACTCGAGGTCTTCTACAATGTGGATTAGCCGGTCAATCCCTTTGGATGCCTTTGAGAGGTAATGCATGTTGATATCCGGATCATCAATTCCGCCATCAATCAACGTATGGATGAATCCCTGGACAGAAAAAATCGGTGTTTTCAACTCGTGCGAAACGTTGCTCAGGAAATCGCGCCGGTAGGTTTCCACTTGTTTCATCTGGTCGATTTCAGAACGTGACTCCTTGTTCCAGTCGTTCAAGATGCGGCTGATTTCGGCATACAATGCAGGAACCCGATCAGAAGGAGCAGGACGAACGACTTTCGTGCCCCTTAACTCCTGAATCTGGTGGTAAATATCCTGTAAGCTCTCGCGGACATACCGGGCATGCAGATACCTGGTTGTAAGGAGCGAAACAACAAAAACAAGCGTGAAAAATAGCAGATAGTAGATCCACTCGAAGGAAAAGCCCGTAAGGAAAAACAGAAGTCTGACTGTGGCTGTAAGCACCGTTGCCATTACAACGGACACGCCGGATCCAGTCAGCAAGGCCTTTCGTTCACCCATTCAACAAAAGTAATGTTCGGTACAAGACCTTCTATACAATCTGACGAAACGGTCAGATATCAAACTTGTAGC
>JBJTJB010000234.1:0-1210 GCA_046095245.1 Bacteroidota bacterium
CTATGCGATCGGTGTTGCGCGGCCTGTTGGCATTTTCGTTGACACCTACGGTACGGCAAAGGTCCCCATGACCGACGGACAAATTGCCAGAATCGTTGAAAAGATGGGTGAGTTCGATATGCGCCCGTATTTCATTGAGAAGCGGTTCGCTCTGCGTACACCCATTTACCGTGAGACTGCTGCCTATGGCCACATGGGTCGCGATTCGAAAGAAGCGGTCAAGGTGTTTAACAAGGGCAAGAAAAACGAGAAGAAAATCAAGGTCGTTTTATTCCCCTGGGAGCGCCTTGAGGCCGTCGAAGCTACCCGCAAAGCCTTCGGGCTTAGTGGTGCGGTGAAAAAGACCGCATCCAATACAAAGCCGACTGTAGTTGGTAAAAAAGGCCAACTCTCGCTTTTGGCTTAAGTCCGCAGGTACTCAGTTTACCCGAGGCGCACGAAATCGTGCGCCTTTTTTTTCAACAATCCCGGCAATTTAAAGTTCACGAAATCAGTACATTAGAGCTAATCAAGGTGTTAATTGGGCATTTTTTACCAAGGAATCGTGCTAATTCACCAAAAATAAATATCCTTCGGCATCTAGGTTGTATTACTTTCGTACCAGTTATCCGTAAAAGGACTTTAAAGGTTTTTCATGAACAAAAAACTTCACTTAACGACTTCATCTGTCAAAGCGGATTTCGCCAAACCCGGCAGTGTTTTTCAAACCTTGTCGGTAGAGCGTAGTTCTGTTTTTATCGCCTTAGTTACTGTCTCGCTCTTATTCACAGCGGCATTCTACGGAAGCCGACTAGGTACAGTTACCTCATCCGTAAATGTTGGTGGTTCTCCCAGCCCCTCCTCAAGATTTGCAAACACCGGTAACCTGATCATGCCCGCCAACTCCTTCTACATCAACATGGGTGTTGTGCCGCAGACGCTTGCAAATGGGTTAAAGCCCTACGGCTTGTTGTATGACCTGATGACAAATTATCAGGTCCCCATTTATTGGGCTATCCGACCAAATAAGCCTACCAAGGACACCACGGACTATACGCTTTCCGGAGTTGTTTACCGCACCAGTATTTTTATAGTACCCGGCAATTACATCACGCCTGATGTTCAGGCAGCAATTGCTTCCTGGCAGGCCCAGGGTGTGCAGGGTACATATTTGGCCACCACCCCAACAGTATATGTGTACGAGAATCTGACTGGTTTTCCTAAGGTGATG
>JBJTJB010000235.1:0-4641 GCA_046095245.1 Bacteroidota bacterium
TTCACAACGATGGAGGGAGGCACCTTCCTCAGGCGCATCAACACCAAATCCATGATGCTGATCCGTACGTTGCTGAACACTGCGGTGATCCACAGGTTCACAGGCACGAAATACAAAAACATCAAAATGAAAATAAAAGCACCTGCTATCAGGAGCAATAGAATTGGAAAACTCATGGTGGGTTTGGTTTTTTACGAAAGTATCAAAAAGCATCCTGCATCAGGAAACCGGTCGCACCAGTAATCGGCTTCCCTCTACCGCCAGAACCTCTACCGGATAATTTGGCGGTACAAGGCCGGACTCAACCCGGGCCTCAAAGCGATGTCCGTTGACTTTGACTGTACCCATAGGTCTTAGGCTCGACATGGCATACCCACGGTCACCGGCATGTACAGTCCCCGCTTCGATTTCATTGGTACGGCCTTCGAGACGGTTTCGCAGGCTAAACTGTTTCCAGAATCCGGTACGAAGTGCCGACCAAACAGCGAAGGCTCCAAAGGAAAGACTTAGAATGCCGGTAAGAATCCCTCCAATAGCTCCATATTCGGTCCAGGCTCCCCCGATACCCAGCAGAATAAAAACAAGACCGAGGAAGCCTACAATCATCCCGGGCACTATCAAAACCTCCAATACGATTAAGAGGATTCCGAACAGAATCAGGATCGCGATGAGGAAAATAGACATGGTCTGATGATCGGTTTAACTGTTTGGCTTATACACTTTCATGGCTTCGGGCATGAAGGCATTCAAATCACGGATGCGTTGTTCATTGCTCGGGTGCGTGCTTAAGAGTACAGGTGCCTTAGATCCGCCCTGCGATGCCATACGTTGCCAAAATCGGGGCGCTTCACGCGGATCATACCCGGCCATTGCAGCGAATACCAGTCCGAGTTTGTCCGCCTCCGTTTCATGCAAACGGGAATAGGGTAGGATTAGACCGATGCCCGTACCAATTCCATACGCTTGCTCAAAATTACCCTTGGTTAGGGTATTCTGGTTACTAATGGCAACTTGGAGAGCCGCACCTCCGGCCTGAACCATAAGTTGCTGGCTCATGCGCTCATTTCCATGACGGGCAATGGCGTGGGCAATTTCATGACCCATAACGACAGCGAGTGCATTTTCATTTTGAGTCACTCCCAGTAAACCCGTGTAAACAACGACCTTTCCGCCTGGCATACACCAGGCATTGACTGTTTTATCATCTACCAGGTTAAATTCCCACTTGTATCCCTCAACCCGCTTAGTTAGCTTATGTTTTTTCAAGTAGGCTGTTGCCGCGTTCTGAATTCGCAAACCGCATCGCTTAACCATCGCTGTCCTTTCATCACCGGGTTGAAGTGCGGGGTGTTGTTTCAAAAAACCCTGGTACTCTCCAAGGCTAAGTGCAATCAGTTCACTTTCGGGCAACAGACTCACTTGTCTACGACCGGTTAGTGGCACTTTCGAACAGGAAAATAGGAAGGCAAACAGGGCTACAATCAACCCATGCCTCAGAGGATTTGAAGCCCTCATTTATTCGATCGTTGCGCTAAGTCCGCGATCGAGCAAGGCCTCACACATCGGTTTCAAATCCGTAAAGCCGCCTTCTTTCACGGCGCATCTACCCTTGTAGTGTACAATCAATGAGCATTGTTCGGCCTGTTCACGCTGATGTCGACAGACATCAATGAGGCTGTCAATTACCCAATCGAATGTGTTGACATCATCATTGTACAACACGATACGTCGCGAAGAGTCGACTTCTTCTTCCAGTAAAAGTTCGTCCTGATAATCTGGTGAATGGTTGTTATGAATGTTCATGTAGCCGTGGAATCCACTCAAATGTACGGGGAACCGGCAGGATTTCAAATAAAAAAACAGCCCCGGAGGTCCGAGGCTGTTTTGTATTCATAAATACCTGAATTACTGATCGTTAGCGGTAGTGTCGGCGGTTGCCGCAGGAACAATTTGTGGTGCAACGATTTGCTGCACGGGCACTTGAAGTCCATTTTGGAAAGCCACAACGAACGCATCTTTGAACCCGGCCTGCTGAAGTGTGCTTTTCAGATTTCGCGCAGATGAGTAGTCGCCTTCAGCACCGAAGTAAAACTTCAACCAACGTTTGTCTTTACTGCTTGTGAGCATTTTGGCATCGGTCATTTTTTCGAGGCGCTTTTTTACAACTTCTTTACCGAGCACTTTAAATGCACCGATTTGAACTTTGTATACCACCTCTGGTTGAGCCTGCGAGCTGGTTGCCGTGAACGAAACGGTGCCCGTATTGTTGGCTGTGGTAGGAGCTTGATTGGTGCTGTTTTTACTGGCTTCCGAATTTTCAACTGCTGGGTTTCCTGTGTTAGTCATGGCCGTTGAGTTGGCCACATCCACTTGTTGAGCCCGTTGAGCATCGTTCGTGCTGGAATGCACCTTTGAATTTACACTTGATGTCGTAGCGACGCTTTGCACACCGGCTTTACCTGGTCCGTAGACCGCAAAGCGTTGCTCTGGTCCATCGATATTCAAATCATCCAGGTAACCACCATCAGAAGATGCGGTGATTCCGACTGTATGCTGCACCTTTCCATACTCAGCTGTTTCGAGCGTGATTAAATACGATCCCGGCGTATTGAACTCGAGGTCAAAAGAGCCATCATTCGCGTTGCTGGTCATGTCGATTACAGGCACTCCTGTTTCGGCTTGTTCAACAATCATGCGAACTGCTTTCAGTTCGGGATTCGCATTGCAAACCACCTTTCCTTTTACAGCAATTGGCAAACCATCCAGCACGGAATAGGGTATGCGGTGGACTGTAAGTGTGCCTGGAACAGAACCGCGTTGTGTACTGAAATAGGCGATTTTCTCGTCTTGGGAGACCACGAAGCTGTAGTCGTCATCCGGTGAATTGACAGGACTTCCCATATTGACCGGTTTTTTCCAGGTTTTATTCATCGGACTATAGACCGTTTTGAAGACATCATAACCGCCGGTTGAATTGTGTCCGCGTGAACTGAAGTACAGGATGCGGCCGTCATAATTGCATGTCGGAAATACTTCATCTGAAGTGGTATTCACCACACGATCGACCTTTACAGGAGCACCCCAATTCCCCTCACGGTTCTTCTCTACACGGAAAATGTCACGACTGGCACTCTCGTTTACAAAGGCCGAATAATACATCACCCTGCCGTTACCGGACAGGAAGATAGTCGGACGTTCTTCGCTCTGCGACTTGGTTTTGCTGGCCATATCGTCGGGCATGCTGAGGATTTTACCCTGAGGTTGCTCAAAAGCATATTTATCGAAATACTCTAATGCACTTGCGTTTACTCCTTTGTCCAGTTCCTTGTTTTTGGTCACGTCCAAAATGCGCTTTGCATTTCGGCACATCTCAATGGTTTGTGCGGTTCCCCATTCGTGGGCTTCACCTGGACCAACAATCTCATTGAATACCGCCAGGTATTCGCGGGCCTCATCAAAACGGTAGTTGTAATGGAGAGCACGACCCATGTAATAATACACCTCCTCGGGTGTCTTCGAATTATCGAGCGAGGCCTCGAGGTAGGGGAGTGCTGTCGATTTGTCGGTTCCCTGAATCAACAAGCAAATACCATAGTAATAGTTGTACTTGTAATTCTTTGGACTGGAGCTGACAAGCTGTGCAAACAAGGGCATGGCCTTGTCGTATTGCTTGTCGACGAATAATTTTTCCGCTTCCTTGAAACGTGCTGTTTCAGCCGAGCCGGCCGTTGCGGTGTTCATTGTTAGTGCTGAGATCAGGACGATAAACAGCGCTTTGAAGATGTTCATGACTTCGTTCGTTGGTTGCGCATTTCTACGCCAAAACCGGAACGCAGGTTACAAACAGGTGATCAACAACCTTGAAAAGGCTTAAAATGGAAACGGAAATACCTGAAAATCAGGAATTCGGGAGAGTTAACGAAGGAATGCCGTTTTGCGTTCTTCGCCGCGGAGCAAACGCTCAATGTTTTTTTGGTGCGTAAACAGCACTACTGCGCTCACAAACAAACCAAAGAGGTTGAGACCCGATATGGTTTCGTTGTAGATGAACATCATGGAAATCGGAAAAACCAAAGCGGCCATCATCGACGAAAGGGAAACGTATTGGGTAATGAACAGGGTCAACACGAATGCAGCGGTGCAAATCAGTCCTGCACCAGGATGGATTGCCATAATCACCCCGAAGAGCGTGGCCACTCCCTTACCACCCCTGAAACCCGCAAACACAGGAAAAATATGACCGGTCAAGGCCGCAGTTCCAAGGATGAGAGCAAGGTGAACAAACTGTCTGGTTTCGGGCAGATAACTCCCTGATAACCAGACCAATTTTACAGCAGCAAACCCCTTCAATACATCCAACAGCAAAACGGGTAATGCAGCCTTGCGACCCAAAACCCGAAGTGTGTTTGTTGCACCAGCGTTCCCGCTGCCGAAATCACGGACGTCAATACCGTAAAACGATTTACCGATCCAAACGGCGGAGGGGATAGACCCAAGCAAGTATGCCAAAATGACCAATGAGACCGCAGAGAATCCTATCATCAAAACCAAAGTTACCCCATATCGGGCCACAAAAGACCCGGATTCACCGATTTTAACGTAATTGTTAAGGCTATATTACTATTGTTCAGCGGGTTAAAT
>JBJTJB010000236.1:0-2706 GCA_046095245.1 Bacteroidota bacterium
CGTTACAAACAAGGGGGCTGGCTGAGCTATGAGGACCGTTTGTTGTACCTGACAACCGTTGGCATCGGTCAGGGTGTACACATAGGTGCCGGGAAGCAGCGCTGCTACCGAAGTACTTCCAAAGTCGTAGGGTTCCGAACCGCCTGAGGCCGATAAGGCCACTGAACCGGTACCGCCGTTGCAGAGAATCTGACTGGCGGTTGCTGTGAGTGTCAATGGACCTGCAGGTGATAAAAGTGGATCGTAGGTGTCAATCAATCCATTGCAATTGTCGTCAATGCCATTGCAGGATTCGGTAGCGGTAGGATTGATGGATGCATTGGCATCGTTGCAGTCGCCCGCATTGGTGGCATACTGGATACCGGGATCCGAGCAGAGGTATAAGGGGGCGCCGGCTCCGAATCCGTCGGCATCGGCATCCAAATAGTAGTTCTCGAACAGGAGACCTTCATCGCTGCTGCCGTTGCAGTTATCATCGATGCCATTGCAGGACTCCAGCTCGTTGGGGTTCACAATGGGGTTGGAATCGTTGCAATCGGTGTTGATGAGCGAATACCCGACTCCGGGATCGTAGCAGATTTGCAGGGGCATACCCAAACCGAAGCCATCAGCATCGGCATCGGGGTAATAGGTGGTGGGAGGTCCTGGAGGGCCATCACTGATTTCGGTGCTCGAAAGCACATACACGGACCCGTTAGCATCCAGTACCTGTATTTGCGTATACAGACCGGCTGCCAGTTGGAAGCCGGATGAATTCTGATAGGAAGAACCACCATTCACGCTGTAGGCATATGGTGGTTGACCGCCCGAGGCGGTTATGGTGACTGCAGCTGTTCCACCTTGGCAGGGTATATCGCCGGCACTCAGCGTTGCAATTAGGCCTTGTGCAAATGCAACGCCGTGAAAAGCACTCATGAAAAAAACAACAAGCATAGCCCAAACTCCGAAACGGAACGCATGCATTCCGTAGGGAAAGTGCTTGTTGCTGTTGTTGTGGTGTAAGTTTTGCATGCGTGTTGGATTCACTGAAAAAATAAGGCCTGAGCTAATCCGCTGCTGGTGTGACGGGACTTTACGGAGTCCCGTCACGTTCAGCAGGGTTTGTGTGTAATCGGGGTTTGCAGTTCCTGAACGGTTCAAGGCCTTACGGGGTCAGGTCGCGGCGAAGCCTTACGGGGCTCTGCCGCACGATCAGGATACCTGGGGTTTATTCATTGATGAGAATTCGGATGGTTTGTTCAACGTTTTGTGAACGCAGGTTCATGAAGTAGATACCGGCGGGGAATCCGTTCACGTTGATGTTAAACGTACTCACACCTTCCTGTACATCCAGTTTCTGGGTCACCAGGTTGCGACCGCTCAGGTCGGAGAGCTGCACGGCGAGTTGCTCGCTACGCTCACTTTCCACGTAGAGGGTTGCAGTTCCCTGAACCGGGTTCGGATATACATAGGCGTTCAGTTTCTCGGAGATCAGTGACTCGGCACGGGCGCAGCTGATGATGCTGATACCGGTGAGTGAGCGAACCGGACTGGTACCGCAGTCATTGCTTGCGCTGGCGGTGATGATCTGGTTGCTGGCTGTGATTGCCGGGAAGGTTACACCTACCGTTTTCGAGCCGGCACCCGCCGAGATGACTGCACCGCTCGGTACAGACCAGTTGTACGTTGAAGCACCGGTAGCACCGTTGGCCGTGTACGACTCAGTACTGTTGATACAAGGCGTAAGTGAACCGGAGATGTTGCTCGGACGTGCAGGAGCCGTAACCACGCTGAGTGAGCGGATGCTACCGGTACCGCAGCTGTTTACACCACGTACGGTAACCGTACCGGTACCGCTGGTGAAGTTCACTGTGATAGAAGCAGAACCTTGACCACTTGCGATGCTAGCACCTGCAGGAACTGACCACAGGTAGCTGGTTGCATAGGCTGCACCGCTGGTGGTGTAGGCGACTCCGTTCTGGTTACAAAGACCGGACACCTGACCACTGATCGGAGCTGCAGCAAGCGGATAGTTGAGACCCAGAGCCTTGCTACGTACGCCGCTGGTTCCGCAAGCGTTGGAAGCGGTTACACTGATGGTTCCACCTGTATAGCTACCGCTGATACTCACCGTAATAACGTTGGTACCGCTACCCGAGGTGATACTCATACCGGTTGGTACGGTCCAGGTGTAGGAGGTTGCACGGGCTACTGCAGACACCGAGTAGGTTTGTGTACCACCGGGGCAAACCTTGCCGGCACCGGAGATACTACCCGGAGTGACGGGCTTGGCGCTGTTGTAATCGATGGTCATACTGACAGCAGAGCCTGCACCGCAGGTATTGCTGGGCAACACGCTTACTGCACCCATGATACCGTTACCGGCAGTTGTTCCGGTCCAGGTGACCGTAATACTGCTGCTACCTTGACCGCTGCTGATGGTCATACCCGCAGGCACGGTCCAGGCATAGGTTGTAGTACCGCCCAGATCCGTCACCGTGAAGGTGGTCGAACCCGAAACCGCAGCGATACACTGCGTAGCCGTTCCGCTAATGCTGCTCAACACAGCCGACTGGTTGTTGATGAGAGTCACCTGATCGCTGCTCGAAGCACACACTCCGTTGCTGATGGTCCACTGGAGTACCGTTGTGCTACCGGCGGTAACGCCTGTTACAGTCGTGTTATAACTACCCGACGTAGTAATACTTCCGGGGCCACTCACTTTGG
>JBJTJB010000237.1:0-5377 GCA_046095245.1 Bacteroidota bacterium
GTTCCGGCCGATGGTTGACGACAGCAAAATGCGATCGGTAGCGCCGACACACAACAGGTCATCGATGTTCATCACCAACGCATCTTGCGCAATCCCTTTCCACACACTTAAATCGCCGGTCTCACGCCAGTACATGTACGCCAGACTGCTCTTGGTACCTGCCCCATCGGCATGCATGATGTTACACCAATCCGGATCGAGGCCAAGATGGTCTGGAATGATCTTGCAGAATGCCTTTGGATAGAGACCCTTGTCGATTGCCTTAATAGCGGCGTGAACTTCATCCTTGGTAGCAGATACGCCGCGCGAGGAATATCGTTGGGATGAGTTCAGTTCGGACATCGGGGTTAAATCTGAGTTGCAAAGATACGCGAAGGGCGGCCTTGCGGGCCGCCCTTCGATGATGTTCGGATGGAAAGAAAATCAGTTCTTGGGCACGTAAGTCGTACCTGTCACTTCAAACTCAGTACGGCGATTATACTGGTGCGCCTTCTCTTTGTCTTCTTCACTTGCAAGTGCGTCAATGAACTCTTTGGTGAGAACATCGCCGGTCTTAAACGGTGCATATTCCTCGTCGTTCTCAACCGATTTCGCCTGGGTCTCGCCCTTACCCTCTGAAGTGAGGCGATCAGCCGGAACACCATTGGCAATCAGGTAATCCATTACACTCTTGGCACGACGATCGGACAGTTTCTGGTTGTACGCATCATCAGCACGATAATCGGTGTGAGCGGTCAACTTGATGGTGATGGTAGGGTTCTCGTTGAGGGTTTGAATCAAACCATCCAGAGCCTTTTTGGATTCAGCACGGAGCGTAGACTTGTCGAGGTCGTAGAAAATTTCCGGTACGGTGATCGGCTTGGAGGTAGACTTCAGCGGGAAGTCAAAGTCTTTGGTAAAGTCTTCGTCTTCTTCAAGACCAACAGTCGACAATTCGTGGAACTTGGTCAGATAGCCGGTGAAAGAAGCGGACAATTTGTACTTCACGTTCGCTTTCAGTTCGTAGCGGTACATACCATCGCTGCTTGTTTGAACACTGAGTGATGTACCATCAGACCCGAAAAGTTCAACGGCTGCACCTTCGAGGCTCTCCTTGGTGTCGGTATCATACACCCGACCGCCGACATTCAACTTCAATGGCGGAACGAGGAAAGAGTACACATCATCCATTCCTTTGCCACCATCGCGATTGGAAGTGAAATAGCCGGTCGATTCAGAGTTCCAGATCAGACCGAAATCATCTGCTGAGGAATTCATGGGCGACTTCATGTTTGCCGCCTCGGTCCAGGCACCTCCCTCGTAAGAGGCATGAAACATATCGAGACCACCCATTCCGGCGCGTCCGTTTGATGCGAAATAAAGCTTACCGTTCTTTCCCATGGTGGGGAATAACTCATCACCATTGGAATTCACATTAGCCCCCAGGTTGGTAGGTGTACCCCAGCTGGAACCGTTCCAGGCTGAAACCCAGATGTCCTTTCCACCCTGCCCACCAGGCATGTCCGAGGAGAAGTACATGGAATTACCATCAGGAGAAAGACATGGATGACCGCAGGTATACGACTCACTGTTGAAGGGCAGATCGATCGGATCACTCCACTTGCCATCTGTCATCGTAGTCATTACGATTTTACATTGCGTATTCTTATCGCGGCTGTTCGGACATGTGGTGTAATACATCACCTTTCCGGTTGCATCGAAGCAGGCTGCACCATCGCTGTACTCGGAGTTAGCTGGTCCGGGGATCGCAGTGGGGATGCTCCATTTTCCATTGTTATCCATGGCGGACTGGAAGAGATCGAAAAACTTCTCACCGTACCATTTATCGCGATCCTTACCGTTTGCTTCTTCGCGCGATGAAGAAAAAACCAGGCTGTTCTTCACTGCCGGATTCTCGCACACAGCGAACTCATAGTACTTGGTATTCAGAGCAGACATGTTGTCAACACGATGACGCGTTGGCTTGTCTTTCCATGCCTGGGCCTGGGTAGTTGCCGCAATGGCTGCGTTAACAGAGTTGTCTTCCGGATTGAGCGCTTTGTAGGCATTGTACTGGGCGATCGCCTCATCGTACTTACCATTTCCCTTGAGGGCATCCGCATAGCGCAAAACACCCATCGGGTCTTTGTATTTGGCAGCAACGGCCTTACCGTACCAGTCCTCAGCTTCGAGGTGATTGCCCATCATGCGGGCGCACTCACCGGCTTTAAACGCGGCGACGCTCTTGTATTCGTTCTTCTTGAACCGGGTGTAGGCCTTTTTGTAAAGTGTAGAGGCCGTGTAGTACTGACCGATATTGAATTGCTTATCAGCCTTTACCGTCTTGCTTTTGGGGGCTTTCACGGCCTTGTCCTGGGCGATTCCCAAATTGAGGGCAACGGAAAGAATAAGCAGAACACCAAGGAGTTTCTTAATCATAATGTACGCCTGCGTTTTACGGGTTGATTGGATGGCAAAGGAAGCAAATAATTTCTAAAAGGAAAAATGAGGGCCTTGCCGCCTTTCACCGCCGAAAAACCCTGTTAATCAAGGTTCTCATGAGGAATATCACGGCTTGTCCCGATTCGAAGGAAATGGCAATTGCGCTTAGCTTTGCCCCCATGTTGTTACGATCCGCACTCCTGAGCCTTGGCTTGCTCTTTTTATCCTCTACGTGCTCAAAGGCACAGAACAACTATCGAACGGCCCTCGGCTTACGGTTGAATGGAGGAGCAGGGATCAGTGTGAGGCATTTCTTAAACAGCAAGGCTGCACTGGAGGGAATACTCTACACCCGCTGGAGGGGAACCAACATCACAGGTCTTTACACCGTGAACACCGCCGTTTTTGATGAACCCGGCTTCAATTTTTTCATTGGCGGAGGTGGCCACATCGGATTTTGGGATCGCTCAACCCACCCCTGGTGGCGCGATGAGGATTTCGACGGAAGAACCACCGTAATCGGAATTGATGGGCAATTGGGATTGGAATACACGTTTGACGAGATCCCACTCAACCTAGCAATAGATTGGAAACCCGCGATCAACCTGGTTGGGGTACAGAACTTTTGGGGAAGCGATGTCGCCCTGTCCGTCCGATACACCTTTAAGTAATCGTCAGTACTCCAGGAACTGCTGGCAGTGGTTCTGGATCAGCGTAGTCAATTTTTCATCGGCCACTCCCTCAGGACTAAGGTGCGTGTCGGCATGCGACACTGCAGCTAGTTTGGGCATGACGGATACACCCATGTAATGCAACACACCTGAAAAATGATCCATACCCCGCAGGTTTCCAGCCCTACCTGTGGATACGCCTAACAAAGCGGCTTTTTTTCCTTCGAAGCAACGGCGTGATTCAAGACCATCGATTAACAGTTTCAATACCCCGGGGAAACTGCCGTTGTACTCCGGCAAAATGAAAATGAACTTTCGTGCCGGAATGAAATGTGTGTCTTGTAAACCAAGCGTGAAGTCGGGCTTGGGCTTATCATACATCTGTGCGTTGAGAAATGCGGAAGGAAGCTCTGCTAAATCCAAAAAGGCAGGGCTGACCGATTTAGAAGTCAAAATTGCCTGATAAACAAGCGCTATTTTACGTGTCAAACTACCCGGGCGGTTGGTGGAAGAAATCAATGTAATCATATGGTCCATAACACCTGAAACCCTCTGCTGTTTCCAAACTCAACAAATACGCATCCGAAAACAGGGCGTAGACCCCATAGGCAAACAAGCGCTTTTCGGGCGTTTTAAGGGCTTAAGGGCGACTTTTTCAACACAAACCCGAATTATCAACACGGGGCTTTGAAACAGAGCCTTAGAAGGGCTAAAAATCCTTACCTTTGTTAACCTTTGAAAAAGAAAACATAACTGTTTGATAATGAGCGATCAAATCTTGGAACAAGAAACGAAAAAACCCAGCCAGTATTCGGCCGACAGTATTCAGGTCCTCGAGGGCCTGGAAGCGGTGCGAAAGCGCCCTGCGATGTACATCGGCGACATCGGTGTAAAAGGTCTTCACCACCTGGTGTATGAAGTGGTGGACAACTCGATTGACGAGGCCCTTGCAGGACACTGCAGGAAAATTGAGGTATTCATCAATACCGATAACAGCATAACGGTCCGCGACGATGGCCGAGGGATTCCCACCGACCTGCATCCGAAGGAAAAGAAATCCGCGCTGGAAGTGGTCATGACCGTCCTTCACGCTGGTGGTAAGTTCGACAAGGATTCCTACAAAGTTTCCGGAGGTCTGCATGGTGTTGGTGTGAGTTGTGTGAACGCACTTTCCACCCACCTCAAAGCCACCGTGCGCCGGGGTGGTAAAGTCTGGGAGCAGGAATACAGCTGTGGAAAACCACTCGGGGATGTCAAGATTGTTGGGGAAGCAACTACGACTGGCACCGAAGTCACCTTCAAACCGGATGACTCTATTTTCATAGCCACCGAGTACCATTACGATACACTTGCCACCCGTATGCGGGAACTGGCTTTCCTTAACAAGGGAATCCATATCGACCTGAGCGACTTAAGGGAATTAAACGAGGCAGGTGAACCTGTCAACAAAGACCACTTTTTCAGTGACAGGGGCCTGGTAGAGTTCGTCGAATACCTCGATGCCACGCGCGAAAAGCTCATTGAGGATGTCATCTACATGGAAGGTGAGCGTGCGGGCACTCCGGTTGAAGTGGCCATGTCGTACAACACCTCGTTCAACGAAAACGTACATTCCTACGTCAACAACATCAATACGCATGAGGGCGGAACGCATTTGGCCGGATTCCGCCGTGCACTGACCCGTACTTTGAAGAATTATGCAGAGAAAGAGGGGCTTTTATCCAAGTTGAAATTCGACATCAGCGGAGACGATTTCAGGGAGGGTCTTACCGCTGTCATTTCCGTAAAAGTGGCTGAACCGCAGTTTGAGGGGCAAACCAAAACCAAGTTGGGCAACAACGAGGTAATGGGAGTTACCGATCAGGCTGTTGCCGAAATGTTGAACAATTACCTCGAGGAACATCCGCGCGAGGCCAGGAATATCGTCAACAAAGTGATCCTTGCCGCTACAGCCCGGCATGCCGCTCGCAAAGCCAGAGAACTGGTTCAGCGGAAAGGCGCCTTCACCGGCACCGGGTTACCGGGCAAGCTGAGCGACTGTTCTGAACGTGATCAGACAAAATGCGAAATCTTCCTCGTCGAAGGAGACTCTGCAGGTGGTACGGCCAAACAGGGTCGTGACCGTAATTTCCAGGCGATCTTGCCACTGCGCGGTAAAATCCTGAACGTTGAGAAGGCATTGGATCACCAGATCTTCGACAACGAGGAGATTCGAAACATATTCACCGGATTGGGTGTGAGTAAAGGCACCAGCGAAGATGAGAGAGCGCTGAACATCGAAAAAC